>JAWVGD010000072.1:0-6292 GCA_033855515.1 Baekduia sp. | reverse complement strand
CGCCATGAAGTACATGCTGTTGATCTACAACAACCCTGAGAGCATGCAGGCCCTGTCCGGGGACCTCGACGGGATCTTCGCCGAGGTCGAGGCGCTGATGAGCGAGCTGCAGGAGTCCGGCGAGTGGGTCGGCGGCGAGGGGCTGGCCGACGCGTCGCAGGCCCGGACGGTGCGGGTGCGCAACGGCGTCCCGGCGATCACCGACGGCCCGTACGTGGAGGCCAAGGAGCAGCTGGCGGGCTACTGCATCTTCGAGTGCGAGAGCCTGGAGCGCGCGACCGAGATCGCCGCGCGCTGGCCCGACGCGCGCTACAACGGCGTCGAGCTGCGCCCGCTGATGAGCGCCGGCGGGACGGAGATGTGAGGCACGACGCCCGCGTCGAGGACCTGCTGCGCGGCCTGGCGCCGCAGGTCCTCGGCGCGCTCGTGCGCCGCTACGGGCAGTTCGACGCGTGCGAGGACGCCGTCCAGGAGGCGCTGCTGGCCGGCGCCGTGCAGTGGCCGGAGGCGGGGCTGCCCGACAACCCGCGCGGCTGGCTGATCACGGTCGCCTCGCGGCGGATGACCGATCAGATCCGCAGCGAGCAGGCCCGCCGCAACCGCGAAGCGATGGTGGCCGTCCAGATCCCGGCCGACGAACTGCACGCGCCCCCGCCCGGCGAGGAGCGCGTCGTCGACGACCCGGCGCAGGACGACACGTTGACGCTGCTGTTCCTGTGCTGCCATCCGGCGCTGTCGCCGGCGTCGCAGGTCGCGCTGACGCTCCGCGCCGTCGGCGGCCTCACCACGGCGCAGATCGCCGCCGCGTTCCTCGTGCCCGAGGCGACGCTGGCGCAGCGCATCAGCCGAGCCAAGGCGACGATCAAGACCACCAACATCCCCTTCGGGCCGCCTCCGGAACAGGAACGCACCGAGCGCCTCGACGCGGTCCTGCACGTCCTGTACCTGATCTTCAACGAGGGCTACACGGCGACGTCGGGGCCTGACCTGCAGCGCCAGGAGCTGACCGGCGAGGCGATCCGGCTGACCCGCGCGGTGCACGCGCTGTCGCCCGGCGACGGCGAGGTCGCCGGCCTCCTGGCGCTCATGCTGCTGACCGACGCGCGACGCCCGGCGCGCACCACACCCGACGGCGCGCTGGTCCCGCTGGCCGAGCAGGACCGCACGCGGTGGAGCCGGCGCGAGCTGGACGAGGGGCTGGCGCTCATCGAGCAGACGCTGGCGAGCGCGCCGATCGGGCCCTACCAGGTGCAGGCGGCGATCGCGGCCGTCCACGGAAGCGCCCCCCAGGCCGAGCGCACCGACTGGCCCCAGATCGTCGCGCTCTATCGCGTGCTCGACAGGCTCGCGCCGAACCCGATGGTCACGCTCAACCACGCGGTGGCGGTGGCGATGGTCGACGGCCCCGGCGCCGGGCTGGCGCTGCTGGAGCCGCTGGACGCCGACCCCCGGACCGCCGAGCACCACCGGTTGCACGCCGTCCGCGCGCACCTGCTCGAGCTCGCCGGCGACCCGGCCGCGGCCCGCGAGAGCTACCGCCGAGCAGCACGGCGGACGACGAGCCTGCCCGAGCAGCGGTACCTGGAGCGCCGGGCGGCCGACCTGGCCTGCGACCATCCGCGGCCATGACGTCCGCCGCCCCCGTCGTCCCCGGCCGCTACCGCCATTACAAGGGCGGTGAGTACGACGTCCTGTTCGAGGCGCGCCACAGCGAGACCGAGGAGCCGCTGGTGGTCTACCGGGCCCGCTACGGCGAGCACGGCCATTGGGTGCGCCCCAAGGCCATGTTCTTCGAGACGGTCGTCGTCGACGGCGCGCAGCAGCCGCGGTTCGCGCGGGTCGAGACGACCGAGCCCTAGGAGCGTGGGCCCCTCACCCGCCGCGGGTACGAGCCCCTGGGCGAGTACCCGCAGCGAAACGAGCCCCCTGGGCGAGGCTTCGCCTAGATCGCCAGCGGATCGCGCGGCGGGACCGGACGGCGCGCCGCAGCGTTCCGACCCTGGATCCAGACGGCGACCAAGCCGCCGATCGCCCCGCAGACGTGGGCCTGCCACGACACGCCCGTGGTCGGGACCAGGCTGAACCACAGCGTGGTGCCGTAGATGACGAGGACCAGCACGCCGATGGCGAGGTCCAGCAGCCGGCGGGTCGCCACGCCGAGGCCGATGAGGTACGCGGCGTAGCCGAACACGACGCCGCTGGCGCCGATCGTGACGGTGTGACCGGGCGCGATCAGCCAGGTGCCCAGGCCGCCGACGACCACCACGATCACCGTCACGGCGGCGACCCGGGCCAGCCCGCCGAGCGCGATCACCGCGCCGAGCACGAGGAACGGGACGGTGTTGCCCTCAAGGTGGCTCCAGCTCGCGTGCAGGAACGGCGCGGCCACGACGCCTTGCAGGCCGTCGAGCGAGCGCGGCTGAATGCCGTGGCGATCGAGCCCGCCGTGGTCCAGGCGGTCGATGATCTCGACGACCCACATGACCGCCGCCAGCGCGACGACCAGGATCAGCCCATCGCGTCGCTTCGTGGTCATGGCCTACAGATACCGCACCGACCTACGCAGCACCTCAACGGCCGAGCTGCCCGGCTCACGACGCCACCGGGGCGGCGCCGTCGCCCAGCGCGGCGGCGATGAGCGCGGTGGCCCGGCCCTGCGAGCGGGCGGTCACGGCCGCGACGAGCGCGCGCTCCCACTCCTCCTCGCTGACCGCCTCGGGCGTGTCGCCCGGCGTGTCCTTCAGCAGACGCGGGAGGATCGCGTCGCGGTCGGTGTGGGCGGCCAGCGAACGCGCGAGCTCCTGGGCGGCCGCGTGCTGCACCGTCACCAGCGATGTCCGCCCCGGGCCGGCGCAGATGTCGAGGACGCGGTCAGACGTCGGGGAGATGGCCTGGCGCTCGCAGCGCGACCAGGGCGCCTGGGCGCCCGCCTGCTGCAGCACCTGGCGCAGGTACTTCCAGCCCTCGTGGCGGCCATCGGCGCGCCGCACGAGCACCCGCGCGAGCTCGCCGGCCAGGGCGACGTCGTCGGCGTCGGGGTTCTCGGCACGGGACCCCAGCGCCCGCAGCGCCTCCGCGAAGTGCCGGCCGGCCCGCACCGAGCGGGCCAGCTCGGCACTGCTGCGCCCGCGCGGAGCTCGCGGGTTCGGGGCGTGCGCTTCCAAGCGGCCAACGGTAGACGCAACAGGCGCAGCAGGCCACGCGGGGTGCGGCGGTCGACCCCGCGCCGGGGCTCAGTCGGGGATGAAGGCGAACACGTCGGGGTTCGGGCCCGTCCGCCCGGCCTCGCCCCGGTCCAGCGCCGTGATGCGATCGATGTCGGCGGGCTCCAGCGCGAAGTCGAAGAGCGCGAAGTTCTCCGCGATGCGCTGCGGCGTCGTCGACTTCGGGAACACGATGCTGCCGCGCTGGATGTGCCAGCGCAGGACCACCTGCGCCGAGGAGCGCCCGAGCCGCTCCGCGATCGCGGTGATCACGGGGTCGTCGAGGACCTGGCCCTGCGCGATCGGCGACCACGCCTCGGTCGCGATGCCGTGGGCCTCGCCGTAGGCGCGGACCTCGTCGTTGAGGAAGTAGGGGTGCAGCTCGATCTGGTTGACGGCCGGCACGACGTCGGCCTCGGCGGCGAGCCGCTCGAGATGGGCGACCTGGAAGTTCGAGACGCCGATCGAGCGCGCGCGCCCGTCGGCCTGGAACTCCTCGAGCGTCTTCCAGGTCGAGGCGAAGTCGCCGTCGTACAGCGTCGGCAGCGGCCAGTGGATCAGGAAGAGGTCGACGTGGTCGAAGCCCAGCTCGGTCAGCGTCTGCTCGAACGCGCGCCGCGCGTCGTCGGGCCGGTGGAAACCGTTGTTCAGCTTGCTGGTGACGAAGACCTCGTCACGGTCGACCCCGGACGCACGGATCGCCTCGCCCACCCCGCGCTCGTTGCGGTACATCTCCGCGGTGTCGACGTGGCGGTAGCCGACCCGCAGGGCCTCGCGCACCGCGGTCTCGGTCTCGGCGGGGTCGATCTGGTAGACCCCGAACCCGAGCTGCGGGATGGAGCGCCCGTCGTTGAGGCGCAGGTCCGGCACGGCGCCGGCGTGTTCGCGTGTGTCGCGTGTATCCATCCCGGGAGTGTGCCCGGAGCGGCCGGCCGTCCGATACCGGTTTCCGCAGATCGGTACGGAGGCCGCTATCGCGCCGAGGGTCGCGATCCGCCGGAGGCGCCTTGCACGCGTGGCGCGTCGCGGAGGCCGACGACGCCGGCGGTGCCGAGCTCGGCGTCCTCGGCGTCGAACTCCGCCAGCTCGCGCGAGTCGGGCGCCGACGGTGCGGCCGCACGGCCGGGCAGGACCCAGGCGACGAGCGCGGCGGCGATGCAGAGCGCCGCGCCGACCCACAGCGCGGTCGCGAAGCCGGATTCCGTCGGCAGGTGGCGGCCATGGGGCGTGTGGGCGGCGAGGATCGAGGCGGCCAGCGCGCTGCCGATCGAGAACCCGATGTAGCGGACCACCTGGTAGAAGCCCATCGCGCTTCCGGTCTCCTGCTCGGGGACCGCGCGGACGATGAGCCCCGGGATCGCAGCGAACGTGTAGCCCATCCCGGCGCCGACGATCGCCATGACGATGAACGCCTCGACGAGGTGGCCGTGATCGAGCGCGAAGAACGCGCCGGCGGCGCCGATGACCAGGCAGCCGACGGGCAGCACGCCGCGCGGACCCAGGACGCGGGTCGCGAGCGGCAGCGTCCGGCTGGCGAGCAGGCTCATCACCGAGAACGGGACGAGGCACAGGCCGGCGGTGAGGACGGACGCGCCGAAGCCGTAGCCGCTGGACCGCGGGGCCTGGACGAGCGCGGTGACGACCGAGAGGTCGATGTACATCGCCATGCCGAGGACGAACGCCGACGCATCGGCGGTCAGCACCGCGCGGTGGCGCAGGAGGCGCAGGTCGATGAGCGGCGCGGCGGCGCGCAGCTGCAGCGGGACCCAGCCGACCAGCACGACGACGGCGCCGGCCAGCAGCGCGACGATCCGCGCCGAGCCCCACCCCCATGCCGCACCCTGGCCGACGGCGAGCAGCAGCGCGACCAGGCCGGCGGAGAGCAGCAGGGCTCCGCGCCCGTCGAGCGACGGGGCGGTCTTGGTGGTGCTCGGTGGCACGACCGCGAGGACGGCGACCAGCGCGATGGCGGCGAAGCCGGCGCCGAACCAGTACGCGGCGTGCAGGCCGAGGTGCTCGGCGATCAGGCCGCTCAGCGGATAGCCGGCGCCCACGCCGGCGGCCGCGGAGACCGAGAGCAGCGCGATCGCCGGGGCGATCCGCGGGGCGGGCAGCCCGTCGCGCGCGGCCGCCATGGCCAACGGGATCAGCCCGAGTCCGACACCTTGCATGGCGCGTCCGGCGACCAGCACCGGCAGCGAGGTCGCCACCGCCGCCAGCGCGCCGCCGAGCAGGACGACGGCCAGGCCGGCCGCGATCGCCTCGCGCCGCCGGGGCCCGTCGCCGAGGCGGCCCATGATCGGCGCGCTGACCGCGCCGGACAGCAGCGCCGCGGTCAGCGACCACTGTGCGTCGCTGAGCGACACGTGGAGATCGTTCGAGATCGTCGGGATCAGCGGCGCGCCGAGCGACGAGATGACGGCCACCACGCAGGTGACCAGGAACAGGACCGGCGTGAGCAGCCGCGTGGTGTGCGCCGTCGTGGCCGCGGGCGCGGCGGGAGCCGCGGCACTCAACGGACGGCCTCGGCCTGCAGGGCCTCGATCAGGTCCTGCAGGACCTCGGTGGCCATGGCCAGCGCCAGCACGTCGCGGTCAGAGCGACGCGCGAGCTGGTCGCGCAGGACCTGCCGGTACTCGGCCCGCAGCGCCTCGAGCGCGGCGTTCCCGTCTTCGGTGATCGAGACCAGCACGACGCGGCCGTCGTCCGAATGCCTCCCGCGCGCGACCTGCCCTCGCTGCTGGAGCCGGTCGACGAGCTGCGTCACCGTCGGCTGTGCGAGCGCCTGGGACCCGGCGAGCTCCGTGATGCGCTGCGGACCGTCGGCGAGCGCGCTGAGGATCCCGGCCTCTGCCCGCGACACACCGCCCGCACCGTGTCGCAGGAGCAGTCGTGCGATGAGCGACGCGCGGGGCAGCAGCTGCTCCGCGACGGTCTCGACTGCGTCTGCGCGGGATGTCGTCTTCGAAGTCACATCGCAAAACTATATTGCTTTGCGATGCAACGGGACCGAAGTCCCGGATCACCGCGGCGGCTATCCCCATCTGCGCGCGCGCGCAGAGCCGCCGCGGAGATCCAAGGATCTCAGG
>JAWVGD010000071.1:0-6438 GCA_033855515.1 Baekduia sp. | reverse complement strand
CCGCGGCCGGGTTCGCGCGCAGGAGGTTGCCCTGCTCGAACCGGACGACCCGCTTGAGGTCGGCGCCCGCGTGCCACTGGCCGTCGACCATCGAGAAGTGGCCGGCCAGCGTCGCCGTCGGCGCGTCACGCGCGTCGTCGGCGGTGAAGATCCCCGCGCGGGCGCGCTCGACCATGCGCTGGTCGATGTCGGTCCCGAGGATCGTGACCTGCGCCCGCGGGACGGCGCGGCGGGCGATCGCGGCCAAGGTGTAGGCCTCGGCGCCGTAGGAGCTGCCGGCCGACCAGGCGCGGACGCGGTTGCGACCGCTCGCGGCGAGGTCGGGGAGGATCTTCTCCTCCAGGACCTCCCACTGCTCCGGGTTGCGCCAGAGCTGCGAGACGTTGATCGTCACGCGATCCAGGAACCTGGCGAGCTCGTCCTTGTCGGCGGCGAGCGTCCTGGCGTAGGTCGCGAGGTCCGGGATCCCGCGCGTGGCGATGAACGAGCGGATGCGGCGCTCCATCTGGCCGCGCTTGTACTGCAGCAGGTCGATGCCGCACACGCGGCGGAAGGCGACGCAGAAGGTCTCGTAGTCGTCGCCGGCGTCGCGCCGCGTCCCGGTGCCGGGACTGGTCGTGACGCTCATGATCCGGTCTCGGTGGCGATGGCCTCGGCGAGCTCGCCGAGCGGGAGGACGTCGTCGGCCAGCTGCGCTTCGACGATCGCGCGCGGCATGCCGTAGACGGTGCAGGTGGACTCGGCCTCGGCCAGGATGCGGCCGCCGCGGGCCCGGACCTCGCGGGCGCCTTCGAGCCCGTCCTTCCCCATGCCGGTCATGACGACCAGCAGGAGGCGCTCGCCGAAGGCCCGCGCCGCGTCGGCGATCGTCAGGTCCGCGCGGGGGCGCAGGCCGCCGATGGCCGCCTCGTCGGTGAGACGGACCCGCTCGCCCACGCCGTCGTCGCCCAGGCGCAGGTGGCTGCCGCCCGGGGCCAGGATCAGCGTGTCCGGCTTCAGCGCCTCGCCGCCTCGGGCCTCGATGACCGTGAGCTTGGAGCCGCGATCCAGCCGCTGGGCCAGCGAGGCGGTGAAGCCGGCGGGCATGTGCTGGACGATCATGCCGCCGGCGCCCAGGGGCGACGGCAGCGCGGGGATGAGCTCGGCGAGGGCGCGGGGACCGCCGGTCGAGGTGGCGATGAGGACGACCTTCGTGCTGCCCGCGGGCGCGCGGCGGGCGCGCAGCCGGGCGACCGCGGACCCGGCCGCGACCGGGCGCGGGGCGCGCGCGGCGGGTGCGGGCGCCAGGGTGGCCGCGCCGGCCGCTGCGCCGGCGGCGGCCGTGACCTTCTCCCGCAGGGCGCTGACGAACTGCTCCAGCGGCTCGCCGAAGGCGGGCTTGGCGACGAGGTCGAACGCCCCCTCCGCGAGGGCGTCGACGGCGCGGGCGCCGTGCGCCGGCGAGAACGCCGACACGACGACCACCGGCAAGGAGGAGCGCTCGCCGCGCAGCGCGCGCAGCACGCCGATCCCGTCCATGCCGGGCATGGCGAGATCGAGCGTCATGGCGTCGGGGCGCAGCTCCCGGTACAGGGCGAGCGCCTCGTCGCCGTCGGCGGCCTCGCCGACGACCTCGAACCCGGCGTCGCGCAGCGCCTGCGTGAGCACGCGCCGCATGAACGTGGAGTCGTCGGCGACGAGGATCCGGGACGGCTTGGCGGTGCGGGCGGCAGCGAGCACGGCGGGGCTCTACGCGGCGGTGCGCAGGTCGCCGGCGGCCACGGAGGCCTCGACGGTCGTTGCGGCGGTCGCGGCGCCGACGATCCCCTCGGGATCCAGCAGGACGACCAGGCGGTCGCCGATCTTGGCGATGCCGTCGATGCCGCGGCCACCGGCCGTGGGCGCCTCGTCGAGCTGGTCGCCGTCGATGGTGATGACCTCCTCCACGTCGTCGACGACGACGCCCGCCATGTCCTCGGCGGTCTCGATGATGACGATCTTGGCCTCGGAGACCTCGGCGTGCTCGACGCCGAGACGGGTGGCGAGGTCGTAGACCGGCAGGATCTTGCCGCGCAGCGAGATCACGCCGCGGACGCTCGGGTCCGAGGACGCGACGGAGCGCGGCTCGGTGTAGCGGATGATCTCGTGGACCTGCGTGATGGGGAGCGCGTACTCCTCCTCACCGAGCGAGAAGACGACGAGCTGGCGGGAGAGGGTCTCTTCGGGCATGCCAAACTCCAGATAGGAGGAACTGTCTTTCCCGGGTGATCGACCGGGCCCGCACGGCTCTTGAGAAAGGGTTCCCGGCTGCGCGTCAGCGTGCGAGTCGCAGCGCGGCGGCGAGGATCTCCACGCGCCAGGCGCGGACGCGCGCCACGACCTCGTCGACCGACTCGCAGACCGCGATCCGGGTCCCCGTGGTGAGGGTGACGTGGCAGTCCGGCGACTCGTCGATGCGGTCGATGAGATCCGGGTTGAGGTGAAACGGCTCCCGCTCGTGCGAGAGCTTGTGCAGTTCGATCATCGCAAAAGCCTCCTGGGTGGTTAAACGATTCGGGGCCCCGTCGCGCCCGCCCGAGCGAAGGCCCTCCGCCTTCGCTCGGGCGGCCGCGCCGCGGCCCCGTGGGTCCTTGCAGCGACTAGTTCTTGAGGTTGACCAGGTCCTGCATCATCTGGTCGGCGGTCGAGATGACCCGCGAGTTCGCCTGGAACCCGCGCTGCGCGACGATCATGTTGGTGAACTCCGACGCCAGGTCGACGTTGGACATCTCCAGCGTGCCGCCGATGGTGGAGCCGAACGTCGTCCCGTCGGGCGTCCCGTAGGTGCCCGTGCCGGCGGCCGGGTCGGCCGTCCAGCGGTTGCCGGACTGGCGCAGCAGGCCGGCGTCGTTCGGGAACTTCGCCAGCTGGATGGTGCCCGCGTTGGTGCGCGTGCCGCCACCGGCGGGCAGGTAGGTGACGTTGCCGTCGGCGCCCACGGCGACGCTGGTGGCGCCGTCGGGGATCTCGATGTACGGCCCGGCCGCGGCGCCGGTGCGGGCGTTCGTGCCGGTCGTCGTCGGGTCCCCCATGACGTAGTAGCCCTCGGAGGTGGTGAGGTAGCCCTTGTCGTTGCGGATGAAGTTGCCGGCGCGGGTGAAGTTCATGTCCGTCGGCGAGGCGGGCGTCCCGCCGCCGGCGGGCTCGGGATCGCCGAGGCCGACCTGGAACCAGCCGTCGCCCTGGATCGCGACGTCGAGCGGGTTGCCCGTCGCCTGCAGCGAGCCTTCGCCCATGACGGGGTCGACGGAGCCGAGCTGGACGCCGAGGCCGACCTGGGCGGCGTTCGTGCCGCCGGTGTTGGCGCCGTTGGAGGCCGAGCCGCCGGCCAGCGTCTGCTGCAGCTGGTCCTTGAACGTGGTGCGCGAGGCCTTGTAGCCGACGGTGTTGACGTTGGCCAGGTTGTTGCTGGTCACGTCGAGCATCGTCTGGTGCGTGCGCAGGCCGGAGATGGCCGAGTACATGCCGCGGATCATGGTGGAGGCTCCTGTGGGGTCCTCCGGCTTCCCCGTGTGGGGTCCAGCCGGGTGGGTGATGGTTCGGGTGCTGGTCCTGCGAGCCGTCGCCGCTAGGCGATGACGGCGCTGTCGATGTTGGTGAAGACGTGGTCCTTCATCTGGTCGGTCCCGACGGCCGTGATGACCGTGCGGTTGCGAACCGAGACCACGAAGGCCGTGTCGTCCACGAGGACCACCGCGTCACGGGCACCCTTGCCGGCGGCGCGATCGACCCCGTCCTGCAGGCGCTGCATCGACGCCGAGTCCACGGCGAGGTTGCGACGCTCCAGACGCTGGACGGCGTGCTTGGAGAACTGGACGGGCTGCGTGCCCGCCGTATCCCGTAGAACGTCCGCGAACGCCGGACCTTGAGGCGGCTGGACGGAAGGCCGAACCGGCTGCGTCCGTACGCCGACAGATCCGATTCCATCCACCCCGGACACGCCGGGCGGGACGAGCGCCGGATTGAAGGCACTGCTCATTACTTGACGGTGGTGAGCGCGCTCGGGTCGATGCCCGCGACGCCGCCGACCGACAGCGTCGGGCCGTTCGCGCCGGTCAGGGTCACGCCGTCGACCAGGCCGCTGACGGGCAGGCCGTCGGTGCCCGGGTAGGTCACGGTGCGGCCCAGCAGGTTCTCGGCCGCGCTGACCTTCTGCTGCGACAGCTGCGTCGTCGACGCGGTGGCGAGGTTCGTGAGCTGCTCGACCGTGGTCATCTGCGCGATGGTCTGGAAGTACTGGCTGGGGTCCTGGCTGGAGGACGGGTCCTGATTCCTCATCTGCTCGGTGAGCAGCTTGAGGAAGCCGTTCTTGTCCAACTGCGCCTTGGACGAGTTGTTGGTGGGGGCGGTTGCCGTGGTCGCCTGGCTGGCGGCGGCGGCGGTGATGCTCATGTCCGTACTGGTCTGCATGGGAGGGTCCTTCCTCTTAGGCCTGCACGTCCACGAGCGCGCCGGTGGGCGAGCTCGCGACGGTGGTCAGGGTCAGTTCGGCCTCGGTCGGCTCGTCCTCGCCGCCGAGGTTCCAGCCGGCGCGGGCGCTGCGGCCGCCGGAGCTGGCCTCGCGTGCGTCGCCCTGGTTGGTGAAGCCGTTGTCGCCGGCGCCGAGCTGGAGGTCGAGGCTGTGCAGCTGCACACCGCGCTCCTCGAGCGAGCGGCGCAGCTCGGGCCCGGCCTGCTGTAGCGCGGCGAGGCCGGCCTGGTCGTGCGCGGAGATCGTCGCCACGAGGCCCTCGCGCGTGGTGCGCAGGTGGACGTCGACGGCGCCGAGCTCCTGCGGCTTGAGCTGCAGCGTCGCACGCGCACCGCCGAGGCGGGTGGTGGCGATCCGGACCAGGTCCTGGACACGCTCGACCGCCGCGGCGACCGAGGCGTGCGTGAGCTGCGGAGCGCCCGCGGCGGTCGGCACGGCGGTCGTGGGCGTCGCGGTGGGCTGGGCGATGGGCGAGATCGTCGGAGCGGGCGCAGGCGCCGGGGCGGCGCCGGCGTCGACCGGCGCAGCGGGCGCAGCGGCCGGCGCGGGTGCCGTGGCCGGTGCCGGCGTCGCCGACGGGTCGGCGGCGGCGGGCGGCGGCGGAAGGTCGGGGGCCGGCTTGCCGTCATCCTCGTGGCCGTGCTGAGCCTGGGCGTCGGGCGCGGTGCCGCCACCGCCCTTCAACAGCTCGGCCGGGATGACCAGCCCGCCCGGGGAGCCCGCGCCGGGCGCCACAGCGCCGGCGTCGTCGCCGGCGGCCTGGGGCAGCGCGTCGACGGGGGCCTGCGGGGCGCCGCCGGCGGCGGGCGCACCTGCGGCGGGGGTCGCCGGCGCGGGCGCCGGCGGCACGATCGGGGCGACGAGGGCCGCGGCGAGCACCGCCGGGTCGACCGGGGCGGTCGGGGCGGGGGCCTCGGAGCCCGGCGTGGCAGGCGCGTCGCTGGGCGCCTCGGCGCCCGGCGTGGCGTGCGCGTCGGTGGGCGTGGCCTCGGCGGCGTCGGGCTTGGACGTCTCCGACGCCGGGGTGCTCGGCGACGACGGCGTGACGCGACCCTCGGCCCCCGCGTCGTCGACGCCCTTGGCGCGGCCGCGGCCGCGACCGTGCTCGGCGCCGTCGTCGCGACGGGCCGCCTCGGGCCGCGAGGGGCGGGTCTGCTGGCCTTCCGCAGGTGCGGTCCGGGCCGTGGTCTGGTTCAGCAGCGCGGCGAAGTCGCCGGGGCCGGCGCCGGGTGGCGGCGGGGCGCTTCTGGGCGCATCGCTCGCCCGCACCGGCGGTGGGGAGATCGGTGTGGTGGAGGGCATCTAGATGGTCGAGTAGTCGAGGCCGGAAGAGGACGTGGACGAGTCCGTCGTCGCCGGGTCGGACAAGAGGGCGCTGGTGCTCATCAGCGACTCGGCGGAGACGGGGGTGGTCGTGACCGGCACGGCGGTGGCGGCCACCGGCAGGGCGGCGGTGGCCGTGGCGGCGCTGCCGCGGTACTCGGCCGCGAAGCCGAGCACCTTCTGCACGTAGTTCTGGGTCTCGGCGTACGGTGGGACGCCGCCGTACTTGGCGACCGCGCCGGGGCCGGCGTTGTAGGCCGCCAGCGCCTTGGACACGTCGCCGCCGAAGCGGTCGAGCTGCTGCTTGAGGTACTTGGCCCCGCCGTCGATCGCCTGTGCGGGATCGCTGGGGTCGACGCCGAGCGTCGCCGCGGTGCCGGGCATCAGCTGGGTCAGGCCCTGCGCGCCGGCGCCCGACTGGGCGGTCGCGTCGAAGTTGGACTCCTGGCGGATCAGGCCCTTGAGCAGCGCGGGGTCGATCCCGTACTTGGTGGCGGCGGCGGTGATCTGCGCGTCGTACTGCGTGGGCGAGCCGCCGCCGAGCGTGGTCGGCGTGGCACCCGTCGCGGTGGTCGCGGACGCCGCCGTCGTGGCGGTGCCGGTGGTCGCCGTGCCCTGCGCGGCCG
>JAWVGD010000070.1:0-5961 GCA_033855515.1 Baekduia sp. | reverse complement strand
CGACCTCGACGTAGCGGACGCGCGGATGGCGGGCCAGGCCGACGTTGGCGGCGATGACCGTGACCTCGGCGCCGAGCGCGGCGGCCTCCTCGGCGACGGCGAAGCCCATGCGGCCGCTGGAGCGGTTGCCGACGTAGCGCACCGCGTCGATCGGCTCGCGGGTGCCACCGGCGGTGACCAGCACCTTCCGGCCGTCCCAGGGCCGCGGGTCGGCGGGGTGGGCGGGGTGGGCGGGGTGGGCGGGTCTCCAATACACGCTCGCCTCGACGGCGGCGAGCAGGTCGGCGGGCTCGGCCAGCCGGCCGGTGCCCCACTCGTGCTTGGTCGCCAGCGCGCCGGTCCCCGGCTCGATGACGATCACGCCGCGCTCGCGCAGCAGCGCGAGGTTGGCCTGCGTCGCGGGGTGCTCCCACATGTGGTGGTTCATCGCGGGAGCGACGAGCACCGGGCACGTGGCGGCCAGCGCGGCGCTGGTGAGCAGGTTGTCGGCCAGCCCATGGGCGAGCTTGGCGATCGTGTTGGCCGACGCGGGCGCGACGAGGTAGGCGTCGGCGTTGCGGACGAGCTCGAGGTGGCTCGCCGGGTCGTGCGACGGGGGGTCCTGATCGGGGAACGCGCCCCGGGCCGGGTCGCGTTCGAACTCGTCGGTCAGGACGGGACTGCCCGTCAGCGCCGCGAACGAGGCGGCGCCGACGAAGCGCTGGGCGGTCGGGGTCTGGATCGCCCGGACGGCGTGCCCGGCCTTGGTGGCCAGGCGCACGACCTCCAGCGCCTTGTAGGCGGCGATGCCCCCGCTGATGCCGAGGAGCAGGCGCGCCATGGGAGCTCGGCCCCCGTGTCCCCTAGCGGTACTGGTACTTGATCTTGCCCGCGGCGACTTCCTCGAGGGCGATCGTCAGGTAGTTCTTGCTGATGGTCTCGACCATCGGCGGCGGGAACTCGTCGAACGTCCCCTCGCCAAGGTTGTGGTAGTACGAGTTGATCTGGCGCGCGCGCTTGGCGGCGACGAGGACCGACGCGTAATTGGAGTCGACGTGGTCGAGCAGCTTGTCGATGCGGGGACTGATCACGCGCCCAGTGTACCCCGCACGATGCCTTCCAGCTCGTCGACGGCCTGGTCGAGGCGGTCGTTGACGACGACGTGCTGGAACTCGTGCGCCGCACCGAGCTCCTCCTCCGCCACGCCGAGGCGCCGTTCGATCTGCTCGGCGTCGTCGGTGCCCCGCCCGATGAGGCGGTGGCGCAGCGCGTCGTCCGACGGCGGGCGGATGAAGATCTGGATCGCCTCGGGGAGCGTGTCGCGCACCTGCCGCGCGCCCTGGAGCTCGATCTCGAGGACCACCGCGCGCCCGCCGGAGGTGTGGCGGTCGAGCTCGTCGCGCAGCGTGCCATAGCGGCGGCCGGAGTACTCCGCCCACTCCACGAAGTCGCCCTCGCGGATGTGCCGGTCGAACTCGTCGTCGGAGATGAAGTGGTAGTGCTCGCCCTGGGTCTCCCCCGGCCGCGCCTGGCGCGTGGTGGCCGAGACGCTCAACGCCAGCTCCGGGACGCGCTCGCGCAGGAGGCGGATGAGCGTGCCCTTGCCGACCCCCGAAGGACCGGTGATGACGAAGACGCCGGCGATGGCGGCGCGGCTACTTGCGGAGCATGCCGACGAGCTCGGCACGCTGGCGATCGGACAGGCCGCCGATGGTCTTCGACGGCGAGATCCGGCAGGTCTGCAGGATCTTATTGGCCTTCACCCGGCCGTACTTCGGCACCGCCAGGAGCATGTCGAAGACCTTGGCGGTCTCGAGGAACTCGGGCGGGGCGAGCAGCAGCTGGTGGATCGACACTCGACCGGCCTTCAGATCGCGCTTCAGCTGCGCGCGACGGGTGCGAATGACGTTCGCCTTCTGGAGGGCGTCCATCCGCTGGTTCAGGCTTCGTTCGGGTGCCGCCGTATGCTTGGTGGGCGAGTTGGCGGCCGGCGACATCGGGGCGCCGATACTACACATCCCGAAGGCCCCGGCAAGCTGAGGCGGGCCAATTCGGCTGGACCTCCACTAGAGGTCGACCCTTCTTCAGCCTGGTTGATGGTGGCGCCCGGTTTTGCAGGCACTTTGCAGAGCCTGTGCGACCATCAGGGATAGGGTGTGCAGACGATCGGCACCGCTGTTTGCGGCGTTCCATCCGGGCACATGGACAATGCGTCCACCCGCGCGTCCGGACAGGGCACGGTCATCGTCCGAACAGGCGCATAAGACGACTCAGGCGTCCCCGGCGAGCCCGGAGTCCGAACCCTCCCGGCGGACGAGCCGCGAGAGCCCGCGATGCATCCGCCAGGGCCACAGCGGGCCGCCGTAGACGAAGCCCGTGTAGGCCTGCACGAGCGTCGCCCCCGCGCGCAGCCGCTCCCACGCGTCCTCCGGCGTCTCGACGCCGCCGACGGACACCAGGATGAGGCGATCCCCCGCGCGGTCCCGCAGGCGGCGCAGCACCGCCAGCGACCGGTCGGCGACCGGCGCGCCCGACACGCCGCCGGCGCCCGCCGCGGCGACGGCCGCCGCCGGGCTGACGAGCCCGTCGCGGGCGGTCGTCGTGTTGGTCGCGATCACGCCGTCCAGGCCGGCGGCGAGCGCGAGGTCGGCGATCGCGTCGACATCGTCGTCGGCGAGGTCCGGGGCGATCTTGACCAGCAGCGGGACGTGGCGGCCCGCCGTCGCGGTCGCCGCGCGGACGTCGGCGATCAGGCCGGCGAGCTGCTCGACGGCCTGCAGGTCGCGCAGCCCCGGGGTGTTGGGCGAGCTGACGTTGATGACGAGGTAGTCGGCCAGCGGCGCGAGCCGGGCGGCCGACGCGCGGTAGTCGGCGCCGGCGTCCTCGGCGGACTTGGTCCTGCCGATGTTGACCCCGACCACCGTCCCGGGGTCGCGCGGGCGCGACAGCCGCCCGGCCGCCGCCTCGGCGCCGTCGTTGTTGAAGCCCATGCGGTTGACCAGAGCACGGTCGGCCGGAAGCCGGAACATCCGCGGCCGCGGGTTGCCGGGCTGCCCGTGTGCGGTGACCGTCCCGATCTCGACGAAGCCGAACCCGAGCGCCGCCAGCGCGTCCACGTGCCCGGCGTCCTTGTCGAAGCCCGCGGCGAGACCCAGCGGGCTGGGGAAGTCGAGGCCCAGCGCGTGGACGGCCAGCGCCGGGTCGCGCGGCGCCAGCGCCCGGGCCACCAGGCGTCGCACGGCCCGGGGCCCGAGGACGACGCGCAGCGCCGTGGCGCCGAGGCGATGCGCGGTCTCGGCGTCGATGCGCTGCAGGACCAGCCCGAAGAGCAGCCGCCAGATCAGGAGCCGGCCCCGGTCGCCGCGGCGGCCCGGTCGGCCGCGGCCGTCTCGGCACGGACGCGGTGCAGCTCCTGCAGCGACAGCACGCCCGCATCGCCCTGCCGCGCCGACGCGATCGCCCGCGCCGCGCTCAGGCCGGCGCTCAGGGTCGTCAGCGCCGGGATGCCGCGGGCGATCGCCGCGCGGCGGATCTCCCAGCCGTCGGTCCGGGCGCCCGAGCCGGTCGGCGTGTTGACGACCATGTCGACCTCGCCGTTCTCGATCCAGTCCACGACGTGCGGCGAGCCCTCGGCGATCTTGTTGATCACCGTCGCCGGGACGCCCCAGCGCTGGATGGCCTCGGCGGTGCCGCGCGTGGCGACGATCTTGAAGCCGAGGTCGTGCAGGAGCTGGGCGACGGCGACCGCGCCGGGCTTGTCGGCGTCGGTGACCGTGATGAACACGGTGCCCTCGGTGGGCAGCGCGACGCCGGCCGCCGCCTGGGCCTTGGCAAACGCGCTCGGGAAGTCGCGCGCGACGCCCATGACCTCGCCGGTGGAGCGCATCTCCGGGCCGAGCACGGCGTCGGCGCCCTCGAAGCGGTCGAACGGCAGCACGGCCTCCTTGACCGAGACGTGCCCGATCGGCGCGTCCTCGGCGGGCAGGTCGAGGTCGGCGTTCTTCTCGCCGAGCATGAGCCGGCAGGCCATCTTGGCCAGCGGGACGCCGATGGCCTTGGAGACGAACGGGACCGTCCGCGACGCGCGCGGGTTGGCCTCGATGACGTAGAGCTCGCCGGCGTAGATGGCGTACTGGACGTTCATCAGGCCCACGACGCCGAGCCCGAGCGCGATGCCGCGCGTCGCAGTGCGGATCTGGTCGAGCATGTCGGGCCCGAGCGAGTGCGGCGGCAGGACGCACGCGCTGTCGCCGGAGTGGATCCCGGCCTCCTCGACGTGCTGCATGATCCCGCCGACCCAGACCTCCTCGCCGTCGCAGAGCGCGTCGACGTCGACCTCGATCGCGTTCTCCAGGAAGCGGTCGAGGTAGATGTCGCGGCCATCACGCGCGTGGCGGGTGAGGTAGTCGGCGAGGCCGTCGCGGGAGTAGACGATCTCCATCGCGCGACCGCCGAGCACGTAGGACGGCCGGACCAGGAGCGGGTAGCCGACCTTCTCCCCGGCGTCCAGCGCGCCGTCGATCGTCGATGCGGTGGCGTAGGGCGGCGCCTTGAAGCCGAGCCGCTCGAGCAGCTCGCCGAAGCGGCCGCGCTCCTCGGCCAGGTCGATCGAGTCGACGCTCGTGCCGAGGATCTTGACGCCGGCCTCCTGCAGGCCGTGGGCGAGCTTCAGCGGCGTCTGGCCGCCGAACTGGACGATGACGCCCTCGGGCTGCTCGATCTCGATGACGCCGAGGACGTCCTCGAGCGTCAGCGGCTCGAAGTACAGGCGGTCCGACGTGTCGTAGTCGGTGGAGACCGTCTCGGGGTTGCAGTTGATCATCACCGCGTCGCGGCCGCTGGCGCGGACGGTCATCGCGGCGTGCACGCAGCAGTAGTCGAACTCGATGCCCTGCCCGATGCGGTTGGGGCCCGCGCCGAGGATCACGACCGACGGCTTGTCGCCGCGCGTCACCTCGTGCGACGCCTGGCGCTCCCAGCCCGAGTAGAAGTACGGCGTCTCGGCCGCGAACTCGGCCGCGCAGGTGTCGACGGCCTTGAAGGACCGCACGCCGGCGAACGGCCGCTCGGGGTCCAGCGCGACGGCCTGCAGCTCGCGCAGGAACCACGGGTCGATGAACGTGAGGTCGTTGATCTCGTGGATCTCGGCGCCCTTGCGGAACGCCTCGAGGATCACGTCGAAGCGGTCGGGCTTGGGCCGCTCGAGCATGCTCAGCAGCGTCGGCAGGTCCAGCGCGTCGAGCTGCGGGGTGCTGTCGAGCTCCCGCGAGCGCATGGCCTTCAGGAACGCCTGGCCGAACGTGCGGCCGATCGCCATCGCCTCACCGACGGACTTCATGTGCGTCGACAGCTCGGCGTTGGCGCCGCTGAACTTCTCGAAGGCGAAGCGCGGCCACTTGACCACCACGTAGTCGATCGCCGGCTCGAAGCTGGCCGGCGTGACCTTGGTGATGTCGTTGGGGATCTCCTCCAGCGAGTAGCCGACCGCCAGGCGCGCGGCGATCTTGGCGATCGGGAAGCCGGTGGCCTTGGAGGCCAGCGCCGAGGAGCGCGAGACGCGCGGGTTCATCTCGATGACGAGGATCTCCTCGGTCGCCGGGTTGACCGCGAACTGCACGTTGGAGCCGCCGGTCTCGACGCCGACGGCGCGGATGCACGCCATCGCCTGGTCGCGCACCTGCTGATAGAGGCGATCGGTGAGCGTCTGCTGCGGGGCGACGGTGACGCTGTCGCCGGTGTGCACGCCCATCGGGTCGAGGTTCTCGATCGAGCACACGATCACGACGTTGTCGTTGTGGTCGCGCATGACCTCGAGCTCGAACTCGCCCCACCCGATGACCGACTGGTCGATGAGGACCTGCGAGATCGGCGAGGCGGCCAGGCCGCGGGCGACGATCGTGCCGTACTCGTCCTCGGTCCGGGCGATGCCGCCGCCGCGGCCGCCGAGCGTGAACGCCGGGCGCACGATCGCGGGCAGGCCGA
>JAWVGD010000069.1:0-8761 GCA_033855515.1 Baekduia sp. | reverse complement strand
GGCCTCTACGACACGCTGCAGACGCCGATCGCGGCGGCGGGCACGGCGGGCACGGCCGTGCCCATCGTGACGGGGTGGGCGAGCGTCGAGGGTCCGTCGCTGGTCGGCCAGGGCACCTCGCTGTCGGCATTCTTCTCGGGCACGCAGACCACGACGACCGGCGATCCGCACGAGGGGCTGGACCTGGCCACGAGCGCCGACGGCGGGGCGACCTGGGCGCTGGCGCCCACCGCCGTGGCCGCGAGCGACTTCGCGAGCTCGCGCGACGCCAGCGTCGTCGCGACGAGCGCCGGCTTCGTGCAGTCCTGGTACGCCGGCTCTGAGACCGTCGTGCACGCCGGCCTCGATCCCGCGACGCCCAATCAGCGCGGGTACGGGCTGGGCACCAACCAGATGCTCGCCTCCAGCCCCGGGGCGGCGGCCGGCGACGTACTCGCCGCGTGGTGCACCGGCGTGCAGGGCGCCAACGGCGTCTTCGTGCAGCCCGTCAGCGCCGCCACCGGCGCCCCGGCGGGGCCCGCGCGGCTCATGCCCGGCTCGACCGCCGTGGTCGGCGGCGTGCCCGAGACGTTCTGCACGGCCAACAGCCGCGTGGCGCTGACCGCGCGCGCCCAGGGCGGCTACTTCGTCGCCGCGACCGACGTGCACCGCACCGCTGTCAAGGGGTGGCGCGTCGACGGCGCGCCCGCCGTCACGCTGGCGGGCGGCGCCTCGACCAAGCAGCACATCGCCGCCGCCGGAACGCCCGCTCCCGGCCGCGCGGCCGGCAGCGTATGGGTGGGGTGGTTCGACGACGGCGACCTGAAGCTCCGCCGGTCCAACCGCACGGCCACCGTCTTCGGCGCGACCGTGACGCTTCCGGCGCCCAAGGTCGACGGCGTCTACGGGCTCGACCTGGCGGCGCAGGGCGACCGGGTCGACGCGATCATCCGCGTCGAGGGCGCGGGAACGGTGAGCCTCCAGCACGCGCAGGCGTTTCCGGGCCTGACGCTGGCCGTCGTCCGCGGCGGCCGCCGCGCCGCCTTCCGGGTCCTCGATGCGGGCGACCCCGTGAAGGACGCGACGGTCACCGTCGCCGGGCACAGCGCGACCACCGACACCGCGGGCCGGGCGTCGATCGCCATCGGCCGCCACGGTCGCTTCGCCGCCACGGCCACGAAGGCCAAGTACGTCGCGGCGAGCACCACGGTGCGCGTGCGCTGACTGCGTCACGGTCGTCTGCCGGAACCGTGGCCGAGTTGAACGCCAGAACGAGAGACGCCCCGCGTCATGGCGCCCCTGTCCTTCATCCGGCGGACGTGACCGCCGCCACGACGTAGGCCACGACCGTACGGGCAAAGCGGTCGGTGATCGGGGCATGGCCCTGCAGCATCCGGTGGTAGAAGGGGCCGTATAGGAGGTCGAGGGCGATCTCGACGTCGGTGTCGGCCGGGATCTCGTCACGGTCGATCGCCCGGACGAAGGCGACTCGGGCCTGGTCGCGGCGCGGCTCGATCAAGTGGGTGCTGTAGGCCTCGGCGAACTGGGGATCGGTCCGCGCTCTGCTGATGAGGGCGGCGACCACGCGTCCGTAGGGCTTCCCGGCCAGCAGGCGCGCCCAGGGGCGGATGAGCGCGAGCAGGTCGCCGGCCAGCGAGCCCGTGTCCGGCGGGTCGGGCGGCCCCGTCTCCCACCCGCTGAACAGCGCGTCGAGGGCGAGCAGCTCCTTCGAAGGCCACCAGCGGTAGATGGTGGCCTTGCTCGCCCCCGCGCGTTCCGCGACGGTGTCCATGCTGATCGAAGCGAGGCTGTGCTCCAGCAGCAGATCACTCGTGGCCTCGAGGATGGCCTTGCGCGTCTTCTCGCTGCGCGGTCGCCCTCGGCGCGGCTCGTCATCCGCCGGCGCGGTGCGGGCCATCAACCGATCATACGTCCTCGAGTTCCGCCGCGGCCTCGGCGCCGAGCCCGGCGTCGCGACCCGTCGAGCGGAGCTCCGTCGTGGCGAGTTGGGTGTGTTCCATCAGGTCTTCCGGCTTCACACCCGCGTCGGCGGGCTTACGAGTTTGAGCTCGCCCACCACGCCGTTTGCGGCGATTGAGCGATCGGCCGGTGGCCTGGAGGCGCCATTGACGAGCCGGGGCGGCGGCCTTCGTCGACGGGCCTCCAGGCCGTGTCCAGCCGGGCTTGTTTTCAGCCCAGTCAGAGCCCGGCAGAACCGCCGGCGCCGGCGCCGATGGAGCCGAGCGGGCCGAGCGGGATCGTGGCCCCGCCGTTGGCGCCGGCCCCGACGCCGGGAAGCTGAGCGTTGCCGCTTGCGGAGCCGGACACGCCCGGCATCCCGTAGCCGTTCCCGTAGCCCGGGCCGTTCCCGTAGCCCGGGCCGTTCCCGTAGCCATGGTTCCCGTAGCCATGGTTCCCATAGCCATGGTTCCCGTGGCCCGAGCCACAGTTCCCGTAGGCGGGACCGGCGCCGAAGCCGTGGTTCCACGAATTGGGCGCGGCGCCGGCGCTGGCCACCGGCGCAGCGATGGCGAGTGCGCCTACGACGGTGGCGGCCGCGATGACGCGATTGCGGGTGAACATGAGTCGTTGACCTCCTTGCGGGCGGAGAGGGCCGCCTGCACTGGTTGCCTTTGGGAGCCATCTGAAGCTCCACAGACAGTCTTCCCTCGCACCCTAAATCGAAACTGTAAGTTTCGTTTTGTTTATATGTGTTTGGCGGACGGAGCGGGAACGGGCGCCACGGAACGCCCGCGCCCTCACGGCGTGGCGGTCGCGAGCTTCGGCGAGCCCTTCACGCCCTGCGTCGCGGTGTGGACCGTGCCCTTGGCGTCCTTCAGCCCGAGGACGAGCTTCTTGGTGGAGGTCTGATCGGCCACCACGTAGACGGTGCCGGTCTCGCTCACCCCCCGCAGAGCTGCGGCCTGCTTGGTGACGATCCCCTGCGCCGTGATCGTCTCGACGATCGAGGCGACGGCGGGGAATGTGCCCTTGCTCACGCCGGACACCGCCGCCTGCGCGGCGGCCTTCAGCGCGGCGCTCGCCTGGGCCGCCTGCTGGCTGCGCCCGGTGTCGGTCTGCAGCTTCGCGACGCCGGACTTGACCTTGCTGCCGAAGTAGACGATCGCCTGGGCGCTGGAGTCCGCGGTCTGGACGATGCAGAGCTGAGGATCGCCCGCGAGCTTATGCGAGAGCGTCGCGGTGCTCTGCTTGGCCGCCGCCGGCCAGGTGATGAGCGTCGTGGCATACCAGGACTGCGACGGCGCGGGAGCCGCCGTTGCCTTGACGAGCTTGGCGTAGTCATCGGTGCAGGAGACCGTCCCGGAGGTCCCGCCGGTCCCCGCAGTGCTCTTTCCCGACCGCTTCAGGCTGACCTGGTCACCGGTGACCGTGACCGTCAGGCCCGAGGCCGTGTCGGTGGCCGACTTCGCGGTGGCGCCGCCGCCTCCGCAGGCCGAGAGGCCAAGGACGAGCATGGAGGAGGCGGCGACGCACGCCAGTGCGCCGGACAAGCGGGTGGTCATGCCCACACCATGCCCGCCCGTCCTAAACAGAACCTTGCTGCGGGCGCGGTCTTCGGAGATTCTGATCCTGCGTTGCGCCCCCGGGCGGGGGACGAACGACTCAGCGCCGCGACCGGCACATGTCCAGGCGATGCACGATCGGTCCGGCGCGCAGATCCGCAGGTTGTTCCGCGCAGACGACGATCGCCTGGTCCTCCGACGCGCAAGAAGGCCCGCAAATCGCGGGCCTTCGTGCCGTTCGGGGAGACAGGATGTGAACCGGCGACCGCCCGGCCGCGAGGATGTCCTAGACCGCGGCCGGCGTGGTGACGACGGGCGGCGGCGTGGAGGTCCGGGGGCGGCGCAGCCCCTCGGGGCCGAGCAGGCCGGCGGCGAGAACGATGAAGCCGATCCCGCTGAGCAGCAGCGCGAGGCCCATGACGATGGCGAACAGGCCGACGCTCGAGGCGAAGAACGAGGTGTTGAGCGCCGTGGACAGCGCGGTCTCGCTGACCCACACCTGGCGGGCGGCGTTGCTCTGCGGCTGGCCCGTCTTGGGGTCCTTGACCGCCTGGGCGGCGACGTCGGTGCCCTTGCCGTCGGCCGTGGCGTACTGGGGCATCTGGGCATAGGTCTTGCCGCCCGTGGCTTCGAGCGCGTGGATGCGCATGTAGCTGGCAAAGCACTTGGCGTCGCCGCCGTTGGCGATGGTCTTGCCGGCGACATCGCAGGTCGGCAGCGTGACGTTGGTCAAGCCGGCCTCCTTGGCCGAGACGGCGATGAGCGACGGCTTCATGTCGGGCGTGCCGACGATCTGCTCGCGCTGGACGTCGGTGCTGACCTCATGACGGCCGGAGACGCCGATGACGATCGCTCCGATCCCGAAGGCGACGAGGACGAGTCCGGCGATGATGCCGGCGAGGCGGAATGGACGGGGCATGGCGGTGAGCTCCTTGGACGGGGACGGCGAGCCATCAGCATCGGTGCCGGACGCCCGGCGGTCATCGGCAGATATCCGCACGAGCGTTGCGGGTTTGCCGTGACCCCGGCCCGGCCCGCCCCGTACGATGGGCCGTCATGGCCGATGACGAGATCACCATCGTGCTGGCCGACGACCACGCGGTGATGCGCAGTGGGTTGCGCCTGCTGCTCGACGCCGAGGACGGGCTGCGCGTGGTTGCCGAGGCGGGCACGGTCGACGACGCGGTCCGGCTGACCAAGGCCCACCGTCCGGTGGTCCTCGTCCTGGACCTCAACATGCCGGGGGCGAGCTCCACCTCCAGCCTGGACGCCCTCCCGGCGCTCGCTGCCGAGGCGCCCGCGACGAGCGTCGTGATCCTGACCATGCAGGAGAACCCCGAGTACGCGCGGAACGCGTTGCAGGCGGGTGCGAAGGCCTACGTGTTGAAGGAGGCCGCCGACTCCGAGCTCGTGTATGCGGTCCGGAGCGCGGCGGCCGGCGCGACGTACCTGCACCCGCGCCTGGGCGCGCAGATCGCCGCCGCTCCGGCCGCGGCGCCGGGCCCGGTCGACGACCTGACCGACCGCGAAGTCGAGGTCCTGCGACTCATCGCGCTGGGCCACACCAACAACGACGTCGGCCTGCAGCTGTTCCTGTCGGTGCGGACCGTGGAGTCCCACCGGGCGCACATCCAGCAGAAGCTCGGCCGCACCACGCGCGCCGATCTCGTCCGCTACGCCCTGGACCGCGGGCTGCTCGACACCCCGGAGCACCCGCGCGGGCCCGCCCCTGCGTAGTTCGCACCGCGCGGCTGCGGCGCACCCCGGATGACTGGCGCCCGCAGCGCGCTTACGCTCGGCCGGTGGACCAGCACACACGACCCGGCGGCGACGCGACCCGGGTCGTCGTCGCCCACGGGTCCGCGGCCGGGCGCTACGCCCTGCGCCTGCTCGTCGACGCCGAGCCGGGGATCGACATGGTCGCCGCCGCGACGCAGGCCGTCGAGGGGGGGCGCCTGGCCCGCGAGCACGATGCCGACGTCCTCGTCCTCTCCGAGCAGCTGCTGGCCGAGGGCCGCCCGGGCGTCATGCCGGCCTCCTGCGCCGTCGTCGTCCTTGGACTCGAGGACCATCCCGCGGCGGCGGCGGCCGCCAAGGCGCGCGGCGCACGCCACTACGTGCTCTGGGACCGGGCCGCCGAGGATCTGCCGCCAGTCCTGCGCGGGGCCGGCAGCTCAGCCGTTCGCGGCGGCCTGACCGACGACGGCCTCGCGGACCGGCACGCTGACCTCCAGGACGGTGCCCTGGGCGGGCGCCGAGCGCACCCCTAGCGTTCCCTGGGCCAGCGTCGTGCGCTCGTGGATCCCGACGAGCCCGAAGCCCGTCACCGCGGCGCCCGGGTCGAACCCCCGGCCGTCGTCCCCGACGACGATCGTGACCGCGCCCCCGGCTTCACGCACCTCGATCCACACCCGCTCGGGATCCGCGTGCTTGATCGCATTGGTGAGTGCTTCTTGGACGATGCGGTAGATCGTCTCCTCCAACTCGGGGACGTGGCGGGTAGCGGCGCGCCCAGCCTCGAACGCCAGGTCGACGGTCAGCTCGATCGGCAGCCCACTGGTCGCGCGAACGCGCTCGACCAGCCCGCTCAGCGCGGCCCCCGTGCCGATGTCGTCCAGCGCCGCCGGGCGCAGGTCGGCGATCAGGCCGCGCAGGTTCGCGATCCCGCCTGTGACGAGCTCGATCGCCTGGCCGAGCGCCTCGTCCAGGCGCTCGGGATCGCTGCTGCGGCGCGCCGCCGACAGCAGCACCCGCAGGCTGCCCAGCTCCTGCAGCGTTTCGTCGTGCAGCTCACGCGCCCACCGCCGGCGCTCGGCCTCCGACGCGCGGATGCTGCCCTCCATCGAATGCCACGCGACGTTCTGGCCGGTGGCGACGGCCGTGGCGGCCGTGGCGGCGAAGGCCTGCAGCAGACGCTCGTCGTCGGAGCTGAAGTCGGGGCCACCCTCCAGGCGGTCAAACGCGGCCAGGACGCCGATCGCCCGCCCGCGGTGCACGAGCGGGACGAGGATCCCGGCGGCGGCGCTCAGCTCGGCGGTGAACAGCCGGCCGGCTCGGCGGTCGAGGTCGGTGAGCCGTTCGGGGCGCTTGGAGTGCAGCACCGCGCCCAGGCCCCATTCGTCGGTGCTCGCCCGGCGGCCGACGAGGCCGTCGGGCACGATCCCGGCCGCGGCGGCAACCTCCAGCTGCCCGCCGCCGGCGAGGATGATCACGGCCGTTCGCGCCGCGACCAGCGCGCGGCCGCGCTTGGCCAGCAGCTCCAGGATCCGGTCCAGCTCGATCTCGCCGCCGATCGCGCTGGAGATCTCAGCGGTGGTGTCCAACGCGCGGACCGTCCGCTCCAGCTGGTCGCGACGGGCCGCGACGTCGGAGTACAGGCGCGCGTTGGCGACCGCGATCGCCGCCCAGTCGGCCAGGACGACCATGGCCTTCTCGTCGCTGTCGGTGAAGTCCATGCGGGGCTTGCCCGTGAGGTACAGGTTGCCCCATGCCTCGCCGCGAACCAGGATCGGGACGCCGAGGAAGTTGCCCATCGGCGGGTGGCTGAGCGGGAAGCCGTAGGAGCGCGGATGGGCGCCGACGTCGGCCAGCCGCAGCGGGCGCGGGTCGTCGATGAGCAGCCCGAGCACGCCGTGGCCACGCGGGAGGTCGCCGATCGCCGCGCGCTCGGCCGCCGGGATCCCGCTGGTCAGGAAGCGCTCCAGCCCCTCGCGCCGCTCGTCCATGATGCCGACCGCCGCGTACTGAGCGCCGGTGAGCTCCCGCGCGACCTCGAGCATCCGCGCCAGCAGCGCGTCGAGGTCCAGCTCCGAGAGCAGCCCACGACCGACGTCGATGAGCCGGGTGAGCGTCTTGGCGTCCATGGCGAGTGCTGCGACGAGCATAGACCGACCGGCGCCGCTGGGCGCGTGGTGTCCGTAGTTCCCCGCTCGCGATCGGCGGCGCGGTCCCGATGGCAGGCTCCTCGCGCGCGCGGACACTGAGCTCCACCCGTCTTAGGAGCCTCGCCATGCCCGAACCGACCACCGATCCCACCCACGTCGTCATCGCCGGCGGCGGCGTGGCCGCCGTCGAGCTCGCCCTCGCGCTTCACGACCTCGCCGGACCGCACCTGCGGATGACGCTCGTCGCGCCCGAGGCGGAGTTCGAGCTGCGCGCCCTGCGCACCGCGGAGCCGTTCTCGGCCGACCACGTCCGCCACCACGCGCTGGCCGACCTCGCGGCGCACGTAGGCGCGGAGCTCGTCGCCGATCGCGTCCTGAGCGTCGACGCCGACGGCCACGAGGTCCGGCTCGCCGCGTCCGGGACCCTCGGCTACGACGCGCTGGTGCTCGCCACGGGCGGCCGCCACCGCACCGCCTACGCGCGCGCGATCACGTTCACCGGCGACCTCGACAGCCAGGACTACTCCGGCCTGCTCGCCGATCTCGACGGCCACTGGACGCGGTCGGTCGCGTTCGTCGTGCCGCCCGGGACGACCTGGCCGCTCCCGCTCTACGAGCTCGCGCTGATGACCGCGCAGCAGACCTACGCGATGGGCACCGACGACACGCGCCTGCAGCTGGTCTCGCCCGAGGCCACGCCGCTGGCCCTGTTCGGACCCGCGGCCAGCGCGGCCGTCGCCGACCTGCTGGCCCGCGCCGGCGTGGAGTTCGTCGGCAACGCCTACGCCCGCCCCGACGTCGACGGCCATCTCGAGCTGCTGCCCGGGGGCGAGCGGCTCGACGCCGAGCGTGTCGTGGCGCTGCCGACCATCGAGGGCATCCACCTCGGGGGCGTCCCAGGCGACGACCGCGGCTTCATCCCGGTCGACGAGGACGGCCGCGTGCGCGGCCTGGCCGACGTCTATGCCGCCGGCGACGGCACGACGTTCCCGGTCAAGCAGGGTGGCCTGGCCTGCCAACAGGCCGACGCGATCGCCGAGCTGCTGGCGGCGGCCGCCGGCGCCGACGTCGACCCGCAGCCCTTCCGGCCGGTCCTGCGAGGCCGCCTGCTGACCGGCCGCGGCGCGCAGTTCCTCGAGCGCCGGCCGGGGGCCGGCGGTGGCGAGCGCCCGCGCCCGGAGCTGCGCCTCTGGTCGGCGCACCGCAAGGTCGACGGCCGCTACCTCTCGCCGTGGCTTGCCGAGCTCGACGGTGACACCGCCGAGGCCGTCGAGGAGGAGCACATCGACGTCGCGGTCCCGCTCGCCGAGCTCGCCGAGGCGATGGGCGTGGACCCGTCTTCGCCGCTGACGCCGCGATGATGCACCACGGGCC
>JAWVGD010000068.1:0-5878 GCA_033855515.1 Baekduia sp. | reverse complement strand
CCGACGAGGCGCTGTTTCGCGCGCGGATCCATCCGCTGCGCCCAGCCGGCAAGCTGACGGGCGCGCAGTGCGACGCGCTGGCCGCCGCGGTGAGGGCCACGCTCGCGGCGGGCATCGTCGCCGGCGGCTCCACGATCGACGACTTCCGCCATCCCGACGGCGTCGCGGGCGCGTTCCAGAACGAGTTCCTGGTCCACCTGCGGCGGGGAGAGCCATGCCACACGTGCGGCACGACCGTGATCAAGCTCGTCGCGGCGGGGCGGGGGACCTACGTGTGCGAGTCCTGCCAGCCCCGTCCGCGGGTCAGGCGGCGGCCTTGATGAGCTCGGCGAGCCGGCCCGACTGGTCGGCCGCGAGCGTCTCCTGGAACCCACCGACCAGCTCGCCGGCGATCAGCACCTGCGGGAAGCTCATCATGCCCGTGCGCTCGAGGAGCTCGGTGCGACCGGCGGGGTCGCGTGCGAGGTTGATCTCCTCGAACTCGATGCTCCGGGCGTTCAGCAGCTGCTTGACGCGGATGCAGAACGAGCAGGGATCAGTGGTGTAGACGGTGACTGCGGCCATGACTTCACAAAATATAGCGAGCGTCCGGATGGCGTCTGCCGAGGTGCGTAGGTGTCCGGACCGCTGAAGACCGAGGCCGTCGTTCTGCGCTCCATGCGCTATGGCGAGGCCGATCGGATCCTGCATCTCTACACGCCGGAGCGCGGGCGGCTGTCGGCGATCGCCAAGGGGGTGCGTAAGACGCGCAGCCGCTTCGGCGGCCGGCTGGAGCCGTTCTTCCGCCTGCGCCTCGTGCTGCACGAGGGTCGCTCGGACCTCCTGACGGTCACCAGCGCCGAGACCGTGCACGGCCATCCACGGCTCCGCGATGGCGGCGCGACGCTGGACGCCGCCGCGCGCGCCTGCGACGCCGTCAACCGGCTCTTCGGCGAGGCAGAGGCCCAGCCGCCGGTCTTCCATCTGCTCTGCAACGAGCTGGCCCTGCTGGAGGCCGACCCGCGCAACGCCGATCTGGCCAACCAGCTCGCGTTCCGGCTCAAGCTGCTGGTCGCCGCGGGCCTGGCGCCGCAGCTCGCCGCCTGCGCGTCCTGCGGTGAACGCGACCACCTCGTCGGCTTCAGCGGCGCGGCCGGCGGCGTCGTCTGCCCGTCCTGCGAGGCCGGCGGCTTCCCGCTGGCCGAGGAGTCCCACGTGTTCCTGACCGACGCGCTGGCCCGTCCGCTGGCCGAGGCGCCCGCCGCATCGCCGCGCGCGCTGCGCCAGGCCGAGCGCGCGATCGCCGAGACCGTCGAGCATCACGCGCATGTCCGCCTACGGGCGGCCTCACACGGATAGATTCCCGCCTATGGGGACGACCGATGGCGAGGCGACGAAGTGGGTGTACGAGTTCTCCGAGGGCTCGCGCGAGATGCGCGACCTGCTGGGGGGCAAGGGAGCCAACGTCGCGGAGATGACCCGTGTGCTGGGCGCCGAGCGGGTGCCCGCGGGCTTCACGATCACCACCGAGGCGTGCGTGGCCTACATGGAGGGGGGCCAGGAGTTCCCCGACGGGCTGGGCGACCAGGTCGCCGCCGCGCTGGCCGCGCTGGAGGAGCACGCCGGCAAGGCGCTCGGCGACGGCGACGACCCGCTGCTGGTCTCGGTTCGCTCCGGGGCGCGCGAGTCGATGCCGGGCATGCTCGACACCGTCCTGAACCTGGGGCTCAACGACGAGTCGGTGCAGGGCCTGGCCCGCAAGACCGAGAACGAGCGCTTTGCCTGGGACTCCTACCGGCGGTTCGTGCAGATGTACGGCAACGTCGTGGTCGGCATCGAGGGCGAGCGGTTCGAGGACGCGATCAAGGCCGTCAAGAAGGACCGCGGCGTCAAGGACGACACCGAGCTCGACGTGGATGCGCTGCGCGAGCTGACGGCCACGTTCAAGGAGTTCTACGACTTCCCGGCCGATCCGCAGGTGCAGCTCAAGGGCGCCATCGAGGCGGTCTTCGACTCGTGGACGGGCAGCCGGGCGATCGAGTACCGGCGCATCAACCGCATCCCCGACGACTGGGGCACCGCGGTCAACGTGCAGCAGATGGTCTTCGGCAACAAGGGCGACACGTCGGGCTCCGGCGTGGCGTTCTCGCGCGACGAGGTGACCGGCGAGGCCCAGCCCTCGGGCGACTTCCTGCCCAACGCACAGGGCGAGGACGTCGTCAGCGGCGTGCGGACCCCGCGCGACATCCGTGAGCTCAAGGAGTGGCAGCCCGAGGTCCACGAGCAGCTGATGGACATCCTGCGCACGCTGGAGCAGCACTACGGCGACATGCAGGACACCGAGTTCACCGTCGAGGAGGGGCAGTTGTTCATGCTCCAGACGCGGAACGCCAAGCGCCCGGCGCAGGCGGCGGTGCGCTTCGCCGTCGACGCCGTCGAGGAGGGCCTGCTGGACAAGGGCCGGGCGCTGGCGACGATCGAGGCCGAGAAGCTCGACGCGCTGCTGCACCCGACCTTCGACCCGAAGGCCGAGTACCACGTGCTCGCGCGCGGTGTGGCGGCGTCGCCCGGCGCGGCCAAGGGCGAGATCGTGTTCTCGGCCGACGACGCGGTGTCCGCGGCGGCCGACGGCCGCGACGTCGTGCTCGTGCGGCCGTTCACCGAAGCCGAGGACGTCGCGGGCTTCCACGCCGCCAAGGGCGTGCTGACCGCCGAGGGCGGCAAGGCCTCGCACGCGGCGCTCGTCGCGCGCGGCATGGGCGTGCCGGCGGTGACCGGCGCGGGATCGCTGGAGATCGACGTGCGCGCCGGCGAGGTGCGCCAGGACGGCGAGGTCGTCCTGCGCGGAGGCGAGCTGGTCGCGATCGACGGGACGACGGGCTGCGTGACGACCGACGACGTCCCGCTGGTCGATCCGGAGATGAGCGAGGAGTTCCGGACCGTGCTGGGCTGGGCTGACGAGCTGCGCCGCCTGGACGTCCGCACGAACGCCGACACGCCCGAGGATGCCCAGAAGGCGCGCGAGTTCGGCGCCCAGGGCATCGGCCTGTGCCGGACCGAGCACATGTTCTTCGGCGAGGACCGCCAGCAGAAGATGGTCAAGACGATCCTGGCCTCGACCGACGAGGACCGGCGCGCGGCGCTCGCCGAGCTCCTGCCGCTGCAGCAGTCCGACTTCGAGGGGATCTTCGCCGCGATGGACGGCCTGCCGGTCACCATCCGGCTGCTGGACCCGCCGCTGCACGAGTTCCTGCCCAAGCTCCACGACGTCGAGCAGGAGCTGGAGCGGGCGCGGATCGAGCGCTCCGACGACCTCGACGACCTCGAGCACACCTACGAGCGCGTGCGGGCGCTGCAGGAGGTCAACCCGATGCTCGGCACGCGCGGGGTGCGGCTCGGCATCCTCTACCCGGCGATCTACGAGATGCAGATCAAGGCGATCTTCCAGGCCTTGGTCGCGGCCCGCGAGGACGGCGTCGACGTGCACGTCGAGGTCATGGTCCCGCTGGTGGACTACCGCCGCGAGCTGGAGCTGCTCCGCGAGCTCATCGGCCACATCGGCGGCGACCATGGGCTGACGCGCGGAGAGGACTACTCCATCGGAACGATGATCGAGCTGCCTCGCGCCTGCCTGCGCGCCGACGAGATCGCCCACGAGGCCGACTTCTACTCCTTCGGCACCAACGACCTGACGCAGACGGCGCTGGGCTTCTCCCGCGACGACATCGAGGGCCGCATCCTGGCGCGCTACATCGAGATGAAGGTCTTCGACCGGTCGCCGTTCGAGACGCTCGACGGCCCGGGCGTGGGGCAGCTCGTGCGGATGGGCGCCTGGCTCGGCCGCAAGACCAAGCCGGAGCTGAAGCTCGGCGTGTGCGGTGAGCACGGCGGTGACCCGGACTCCATCGACTTCTTCCATCACTCCGGGATGGACTACGTGTCGTGCTCGCCCTACCGCGTCCCGGTCGCCCGCGTCGCCGCGGCGCAGGCGGCGGTGCGCGACGTCGACCCCGACCTGGCGCACCGATGAAGCTCACGCCCTCCGTCTTCGGTGATCGTGGGCGTCGACGCGCGGCGAAGCTCGGGATCGACCCGGAGCGGCTGCCGCCCGGCCAGTCGCCGACGGTCAAGTGGCCCGTCTTGACGGTCGGCCCGACGCCGGACGTCGACGTCGCCAAGTGGTCGCTGTCGTTCTACGGCGAGGTCGACGAGCCCTACGCGCTGCGGTGGGACGAGCTGCAGGCGCTGCCGCGGGTCCAGCAGGTCAGCGACCTGCACTGCGTGACGCGGTGGTCGCGCTTCGACACAGCGCTGACGGGCGTGCGGGTACGCGAGTTGCTGGAGCGCGCCCGGCCGCGCGCCGGCGCCACCCACGCGCTGGTGCACGCCTACGGCGGCTACAGCACCAACCTGCCGCTGGAGGCGCTGCGTGACGACGACGTGCTCATCGCCTTCGAGGCCGACGGCGCGCCCCTGGCGCCCCAGCACGGCGGTCCCGCGCGGCTGCTGGTGCCGTCGCGATACCTGTGGAAGTCGGCCAAGTGGGTGCAGTCCATCGAGCTGCTCGATCACGACGAGCCCGGCTTCTGGGAGCGCAACGGCTACCACAACGACGGCGACCCCTGGACCGAGCAGCGGACCCACGAGGACCCGTTCGCGTTCCGGACGCTGCGCCGGCGCGCCCGCGGCCTCGAGGACTGACGCCTCAGTCCACCAGCAGCACGGCCTTGCCCGAGACACGGCCGTCGAGCAGGGCCTGGATGGCCTCGGGTGCCTCGCGCCAGGAGGCGGTGTGGCCGATCTGCACGTCCAGGCGCCCGGCGGCGACGTGGTGGGCGAGGCGCATCAGGTCCTGGGTGCCCGACAGGGTGTGGCGCAGCTCGGGGAAGATGAGCAACCCGTACAGGATGGCGCCGGACGCCTCGCTGTAGAGCGCGCGGGTCGGATAGGAGACGGGGTCGGTGACGGTCGCGCCGAAGCTGACGATCGTCCCGCCGGGAGCCACGCGCTGGAGCGCGGCGCCGAGGACCGGGCCGCCGACGGCGTCGAGGATGCCGTCGAAGCGCGCACCGTCGGCCGTGAGCTCGGTCAGGACCTCGTCGGCGCCGAGCTCCTTCAGCCCCGCGGTGCGCCGGGCGATCGCGGTGACGTGGGCGCCGGCGTCGCGGGCGAGCTGGATCGCCAGGTGGCCGACGCCGCCCGACGCGCCGGTGATCGCGATGCGCTTGCCGAGGACGAAGCCGATGCGCTCCAGCGCGCGGATCGCCGTCATGCCGGCGATGGGCAGGCACGCCGCCTGCTCGAAGGACACGTTCTCGGGCAGCTCGGCCAACACGTCGGTCGGCACCGCCGCCAGTTGGGCCCACGCGCCGACGTGCGGGCTGGCCTTCAGCCCGACCACGCGCGCGCCGGCCGGCGGCCCGCTGCCGTCGGCGGCGGCCTGCGTCACCACGCCCGCCAGGTCCCAGCCGGTGACCGACCCGGGCGCCATCGCCTCCAGCCGCTTGACCTCGCCGCGGTTCAGCGAGAAGGCGCGGACCTCGACGAGCGCCTCTGAGGGCAGCGGCTGGGGGTCGGGGACCTCGGCCAGCTCGACGTGGGCGGCGTTGGCGGCGGCGACGAGGGCGAGCATCGTCACGAACCTATAACGCGCACGCACCGAACCGGCGACGCGTGGTCAGCGCGAGGCGGTCGTGTGCGACGATCGCAGGCGTGGACGTCGCCACCGCACCCGGACCCGTCGCCGACGCCTTCGCCGCCCGCCAGCGGGCGTGGGAGGACGAGCACCTGTCGCCGCTGGCGGCGCACTCCTACCCGGCGCGACGCCGGGTGCCGGAGCCCGACTGCGGGCTGCGCACGCCGCTGCAGCGCGACCGCGACCGCATCGTCCACAGCAAGG
>JAWVGD010000067.1:0-3478 GCA_033855515.1 Baekduia sp. | reverse complement strand
GCCAGCCCAGCTCCTGCGCGACGATCTGCGCCTCGGCCATGATGTCCGGCACGCCGGGGTTGAACTTTCGGGTTGCAGACCGGAACAGAGCACTCGGATCCTTGCGCGACCAGGCGTCGAGCTGCGCGAAGGTGGGCCAGTCGGCGGGGAGGAAGTGCGACTCCGATTCGGAGCGGAGCACGGTCTGGCCGAGATTCCAGGCGAACTGCTGGTAGGTCGACGTGGGAATCAGGTTCTTCCCGAAGATGCCGATCTGGTCGGGCTTGAAGCCGAGATAGATGGCGGTGGTGTAGACGAGGAGGGCGCCGAAACCGTCGCCCATGACGCCGATCGCCACGTCTTGCGAGCCTGCCTGATTCGTGTTCAAGTCTCCCCCAAGCGTCGTCCGATCTGTCCGCAGCAGCCCTACCCTAACCTCCGCACGTCCGCCGTGTTAGGACGTTCGTCGTACGTCGCGGACTTGCCTAACACGGATTTCCCTCAAGCACCAGCGCGGCGAGCCGACAAGTCATCACATGAGGCCCGCATCCGTACTGGCGATCATCGTTCTTGCGGGCGCTGCGCTGCCCGCCTCGGCCGCTGCACAGGGCCAGGTCGACCCGCCGGGTGGCGACGACTACTTCGACCCGGTCACGTTGAGCAACTTCGACGACCCCCAGCCGCTGCCAACCGATTCGGACTTCACGGCCGACACGACGAAGTACACCGTGCAGGCCGACATGTTCGAGCCCTCGAGCGGAGGCCCCCCGGAGCCGCATAAATGCGGGAAGACCGTCTACGCGAAGACGATCTGGACCGTGTTCCGCGCTGACCGCGACGGCCAGATGACGATCGACACGGCGGGGGACTTCGATGCAGTCATCGGCTTCCTTCCGTTTGGCGACCCGCGCCACGACCCCGCCCCGAACCTCGACGACGGAGTCTGCATCAACGATTCGAGCAGCCACGAGGAGCAGCTGCGCGTACAGGTCCAGGCGAAGCACTGGTACGCGGTGCAGGTCGGTGGCACCGGCAAGCCCGCCGGCGGCCCGGTGCGGATCCAGTTTCATTTCGCGCCGGCGCCGCCGGCGCTCCGGATGGCGCTTGCCCTGGTCCGCCGCTCCACGACGGCGGCCGGCACGCGTCTGAGCAAGGTGGTCGTCAGCAGGCTGACGAAGGGCGGGAAGGCAGTCGGGCCGTCCCCGAGCGGCGCAATCGTCAAGGTGCTGTGCAAGCGCGGCTGCCCGAGCAAGACGTTCACGCTCAAGGGCGATGCGGTCCGGATCGGCTATCTGGAGGGGCGCCTGCTCCGCCCGGGGACGAAATTCCTGGTGCGCGTCACGCGTAGCCAACCACGCGCGCGAGGGCCGCAGTGGACGCTGAGCGTCGACCGCCACGGCAAGCTGCACGTGTCGCGTCCGACGCTCGTAGGAGGCTAAGCGGGGCGGGCGCGGCTGTTGCGACACCGCAACGCCTTGCGCCCCTGCGGGTTTCATGTTCAACTCGTACCAGCGCCACACCCCCGTGACCTCAAGCACCCAGAGGACTTTTCAGCCATGACCGTCAAATGGGCCCTCGCATCCGCCCTGATCGCCCTCGCCGCGTTGCCCGCCTCGGCCGCCGCGCAGGCGCAGTTCGACTATCCGGCGGGAAACGACTACCTGACGTCGGACCTCTTCTTCAGCACGCCGTCGAACCCGCCGCCGCGCAACGAACCGCTTGGGCTCGTCGTACGTGACACCACCCAGTACACGACCCAGGACGATCTCGCCAGCCCTCCGGGCCAGCCCGGCAGCAGCGGAATCGCGGAGCCGATCTCCTGCCCGGCGCGGTTCGGGCATACGTTCTGGTCCTTCTTCTACTCGCCGCATTACGGCAGGCTCGATGTGAGGACCGCCGGCAACTTCGACTCGGTCATCGGCATCGCCCCGTTCCAGGACCTCGACCACGCGCTGCCGGTCGCATACGACTGCTCGAATTCGATTCCAGGCTTCGAGGAGCACATCCGGGAGCTGATCGGTCCGAAGAGCTGGTACGCGATACAGGTCGGCGGGACCGGTAATCCCGGGGTCGGGACGGTGCAGGTGAAGGTCACCTACCTGCCGCCGCCACGGGTCGACGGCCAGGCCTTCCTGTTCTGGAAGACCGGCCCGCTGCGCATCACCGATATGTACGTGAAGAGCGTCCCCAAGGGCGAGAAGATCACGCTCAGCTGCACGAAGCACTCGTGCACCAAGAGGTCGATCCCCGTGAGGTCGAAGGCGGGCCTTCCCGCGGCCGCCATGGTCCGCGCGGTGGTGCACGAGGCCAAGGCCAAGGTGCAGGTGCTCAAGAACCGCAAGGTCAAGGCGAGCTCCAAGATCGAGCTGCGCATCACCCGTCCCGCCTACATCGGCAAGTACTACGTGTGGACGGTCTCGCGCAAGGGCATCAGCGCCGCCAGGACGCTCTGCATGAACCCCGGCTCGTCGAAGCCGAGGAAGAAGTGCACAGGATGACCGCCGGGAAGCTCGCAGCCATAGGCGTCGTGGCCGCGCTGGTCGCGTTCGGCGCCGCCTTCGGCATCGGCAAGTCGAGCAGCAGCAGCAAGAAGACCGCCGCGCCCACGGCCGTGAAGCCGGCACAGGTGGCCGCGGCGACCCAGGTCGCGTCGTACACGCCGTCCGGCTCGTTGCCGGCGCAGAAGAAGCCCAAGGCGAAGCCGGCGGCACCGGCAGCCAGCGCCACGCCTGCTCCGGCCGCCACGCCCACGCCCACCCCCGCGGCACCGGCACCCACGCCCACGCCCGCTGCGCCGACGCCCGCCGCCCCCGCTGCGCCCCCGTCGACCCCGCCGCCCAGTAGCGGCGGCGGCGGCGGTGGCGGAGGCGGCGCTGCCGGCGGCGGTGGCGGCTAGGCCGATGCACGACGCCATCCGACTAGCGCCGCGCGGCACCGCCGTGCAATCCATCTCCGCGCCCGCATAGGATCCCCGCACCTTGGCGACACTCGAAAAGGGCACCACGCTTGCGGGCTACCGCATCGAGGGCATCTTGGGGCAGGGGGGCATGGGCGTGGTCTACGAGGCCACGCAGCTCTCCCTCAACAGGACCGTCGCCCTCAAGCTCCTCGCCGGCCAGCTCGGCGACGACCCCGCGTTCCGCGAGCGCTTCCGGCGTGAGGGCCTGCTCCAGGCCCAGATCGACCACCCGAACATCGTCACGGTCTACGAGGCGGGCGACACCGACGAGGGCCTGTTCCTCGCCATGCGCCTGGTCCGCGGCCCGAACCTGAAGGACCTGATCATCTCGCGCGAGCTCGACGCCGGCCGCTCGCTGCGCATCCTCACCCCGGTGGCCGACGCGCTCGACGCCGCGCACGCCGAGGGCCTGATCCACCGCGACATCAAGCCGCAGAACATCCTCGTGTCGGGTCGCGACCACGCGTACCTCGCCGACTTCGGCCTCACGAAGGCGCCCGGCGAGAAGAGCCTCACGAAGACCGGCCAGTTCGTCGGCAC
>JAWVGD010000066.1:0-8235 GCA_033855515.1 Baekduia sp. | reverse complement strand
GCCCGTCCGGGCGCGCCCTGACACGATCCCCAGTGCATGGCCCTCATCCTCGCCCTCACCGCCGCAGCGAGCTGGGGCCTGGCGGACTTCCTCGCCGGGCTCGCTAGCCGGCGCATCGCGGTCCCGTTGGTCCTGTTGCTCGTCGAGGGCGGCGGGCTGGTCGTCATCGCCGTGATCACGCTGGCGGCCGGCGAGCCGTTCTTCACCGACACCAGGGACGTGGCCTACGCGCTCCTGGGCGGCCTGTCGGGCGTCGTGGGCCTCGGCTGCTTCTACCGCGCGCTGGCCATCGGGACCATGAGCGTCGTGGCGCCGATCTCGGCCGCCGGGGTGACGCTGCCCGTGATCGTCGGCGTCGCCTCCGGCAACCGGCCCTCGGCGGTCTCCGCGGTCGGGCTGGCGGTGATCGTCGCCGGGGTGATGATGGTCTCCCGCGAGGAGCACGACACCGCGCAGGAGGCCGCCGCCGGCCGCACCGCGGTGCTGCTGGCGCTCCTGTCGGCGGTGGGCCTCGGCGGCTTCGTCACGCTGACCGACGCGCCGGCCGACGCGTCGGTCCTCTGGACGCTCGTGCTGTCGCGCAGCGCGGCGCTGCCGTTCGTGGCGGGCGTGATCCTGATGCGCCGGCCCGCGCTGCCGAGCGGTCGGTTGGCGCTCGGCGTCGCGGCGGTCGGGACGATCGACCTGCTGGCGACGTCGCTCATCGCGATCGCCAACACGAAGGGCGACCTGAGCATCGTGGCGGTCCTCGGCGGGATGTACCCGGTCGTGACGGTCCTGCTGGCCGCCGCGGTGCTGCGCGAGCGGCTGCGGCCGCCGCAGCTGGCCGGCGTCGTCCTGGCACTCGGCGGCATCGCGGCGGTGGCGGCCGGGTGACCGTCGGGCCCATCGCCGCGGCGGCGTTCACGTTCGCGCCGCTCCAGCTCGCGCCCGCGGTGCTCAGCGCGGCGCTCTACGCGCGGCGCGTACGCACGCTGCGCGGCACGCCGCGTGCCGTCCCCGGCATCCGCCAGGCCGCGTTCTACGGCGGCGTGCTGGTGATCGCCGCCGTGCTCGTCTCGCCGCTGGCCTCGCTCAGCGAGGAGCTCTTCTGGGCGCACATGGCCGAGCACCTCGTCATCGCGGACGTCGGCGCGCTGCTGCTGGTCCTCGGGCTCACCGGGCCGGTGATCGCGCCGGTCCTGCGCATCAAGGCCTTCGACCGGCTCCGGATCCTCGCCCACCCGCTGGTGGCGCTGCCGCTGTGGGCGGTCGACCTGTACGCCTGGCACGCCCCGGCGCTGCACGAGGCGGCACTGCACCACTCCGGCGTCCACGCGCTGCAGCACCTGTGCTTCATCTTCTTCGGCGCCAACGTCTGGATGTGCCTCTTCGGCCCGCTGCCGACGCCGTCGTGGTTCGGCACCGGCGCCAAGGCGGGCTACATCCTCGCGGTGCGGCTGGTCGGAGCGGCGCTGGCCAACGCCCTGATGTTCGGCGGCGGCGCGTTCTACGACGCCTACGCCGCCGGCGAGGCCGCCCACCACCTCGCGCCCGACAGCGACCAGGTGGCGGCCGGCGCGGTGATGATGGTCGAGGAGTCGCTGCTGACCATCGGGCTGTTCTGCTGGCTGTTCCTGCGCGCCGCCCGGGAGAACGACGAGCGTCAGGAGCTGCTGGACCTCGCGACGGCGCGCGGCGTGCCGCTGACTCCGGAGCGCGCCGGGCGCGCCGTGTCGGCCGGCCGCGGCGCCGAGCTGCGCGCGCGCATCGAGCGCGACGCAGAGACTTAGGGGAACACCGGCCCAGAGGGCCAGGTTCCCTTGCGGGTGTTCGCCTAGGGGCGAAACCCGCGGCGCGTGGCCGGCGCGGCGCTTTGAGCGGTGGTTTGCTCACGCCGACCGCCGGGGACAGTGATGCCACGATGTCGACCCGGTTCTTGCAGGAGGTCACGAAGTTCGCGCGCAGCCCGCAGGGCCGGCGCGTCGCCACCGAGGCCAAGCGCCTCGCCAAGGACCCGGAGACCCGGCGGCGCATCGACGAGGCGCGCAGGCGCCTCGTCGCGCGCAAGCCCGCCTGAGCGGCACCGACCGCGCCATCTAACCCGGCGGCACCGCGTCGGTGCTGGGCGCGCCGTTCAGCCGCACGCCCAGGATCGTCTCCAGCTCGGCGATCGTCGCGGCCGGGTCGGTGTGGAGGACGGTCGCCATCCCGAGCGTCCGCGGCGGCGTGAGGTTGAACGGCAGGTCGTCGACGAAGACGCATGCCTCAGGCGCCAGGCCGATGCGCTCCGCGCCGAGCGTGTACATCCGCTCGTCGGGCTTGCGGAACCCCTCGTGCCCGGAGATCACGATGCCGTCGAAGAGCTCGTCGAGGAGGTCCAGCGGGTAGCGCGCCACGCCCCACGAGTTGGACACCAGGCCCGTCGCGATCCCCGCGGCCCGGGCGGCGCGGACCATGTCCACCATGTCGGCCTCGACGGTGGCGCCGGCCATCATCCGGTCGATGAGGCCCTCGGCGCGCTCGTGCGGGAGCCCGAGCGCCCGCGCCAGGTGGCCGGCGAACAGGTCGTCGTTCATCCGGCCCTCCTCGAACGCGATCAGCGCGTCGCGCGTCTCCACGTCGTGGCGGAACGCCTCCCGCAGGCGGTCGGGCACGAGGCCCTCGGTCTCGCAGAACGCGCCGAAGGAGTGGAACAGGTTGGTGGTCATGACGCCGCCCCAGTCAAGCAGCAGGCCCGTGCGCTCAGTCATGCCAGGCGCTTCGTCTGCTGGTTGGCTCGTCGAGCAGCAGCCCCGTGCGCTGCGGCTCACTCACCGCGCGTCAGCCCCTCGGCCCGCTCGGCCAGCCCGACGACGCCGTCGCCGAACGCCTTGAGGTACGGGTCGTCGCTCATGCCCGACGACGCGCGCTTGAAGTTGCCCTCCATGAACACGATCGACTTCCACAGGGCCAGGGTCTGGTACCAGCGGATGTCCGTCATCGAGCGCCCGGACTGCTCCTCGTAGCGGGCGATGAGCTCGGCCCGGAGCGGGAAGCCCTCCTCGCGCGTCACGCTCGACAGCTCGAACTTGCCCAGCGACGGGTCGTCGCGATCGACGTAGAGCGTGCAGAGGTAGCCGAGGTCGGCCAGCGGGTCGCCGATCGTCGACATCTCCCAGTCGAGGACCGCGGCGACCTGAGCGGGCGCCTCGGGCGCCAGCAGGACGTTGCCCAGGCGGTAGTCGCCGTGGACGACGGTCGCCGGCGGCGACTGCGGGAGGTTGGCCGCGAGCCAGGCCCCGACGTGCTCGACGGCCGGGATCTCGCGCGTCTTGTTGTGGTCCCACAGGCCGAGGAAGCGGCGCAGCTGGCGCTCGAGGTAGCCGTCGGGCTTGCCGAAGCCCCCCAGGCCGGCGGCGCGCCAGTCGACGGCGTGAATCTCCACGAGCGCGTCGATGAGCTCCTCGGCCGTGCGCCGGCGTTCGGCGGGCGTGTCGAGGCCGTGGGGCATGGCCGTGGTCACGACGTGGCCGATGACCTCCTCCATGACGTAGAACGGCGCGCCGAGCACGCCCTCGTCGTCGCCGACGGCCAGGACCCGCGGCACCCGCGCGTGGCCCTCCAGAGCGCGCAGCACACGGGCCTCGCGCAGCATGTCGTTGGCGCTCGGCGGGATCGGCGGCCGCGGCGGCCGGCGCAGGACGAAGCGCGCCCCGCCGCGGCTGAACAGGTAGGTGGCGTTGGAGTGCCCGTCGCCGATCGGGCGGATCTCCGGCTCGCCCGCGCCGAGATCGTGCGCGTCCAGGAACGCCAGCAGCGGGTCGAGCACCAGCAGCGGCGGCCGGTCGTTGGCTGCGGCCTCCTCGTGCGTGCGGACGATGTCGTCGGGGGCGATCTCGTGGGCCATCAGGCGAGGTCCCCGGTCGCGGCCTTGGTCGACTCGCCCTGCATCGCCAGCTTGAGCAGCTCGCGCGCGATCGTCATGCGGTGCACCTCCGAGGCGCCGTCGTAGATGCGCGCCGCCCGCGCATCCTGGTAGATGCGCCCGACCGGGAGGTCGAGCGCGATGCCGGCCGCGCCGTGGATCTGCACGGCCCGGTCGGCGATCCGGCCGAAGGCCTCCGACACGAACACCTTGGTCATCGCGACCTCCTGGCGGTGCGGCATCCCGTGCTCGAGCTTCCACGCGGTGTGCAGCACCATGAGCCGCGAGGCGTACAGGTCGATCGCGCTGTCGGCGATCATCGCCTGCAGCATCTGGTGGCGCGCGAGCTCCTTGCCGAACGCCTTGCGCTGCAGGAGCCGCGCGGTCGCGAGGTCCAGCGCGCGCTGCGACATGCCGATCCAGCGCATCGCGTGCGCCAGGCGGCCGCCGGCGAGGCGCTTCTGCGCGATGACGAAGCCCTCGCCCTCGGTGCCCAGCAGGTTCTCCACCGGCACGCGCACGTCGGTGAGGTCGATGATCGGATGGCCGCCGGGGGAGTGCGAGCCGATCCACTCCGGGTCGCGCTCGACGTTCCAGCCGGGCGTGTCGGTGGGGACGAGGATGAGCGAGTAGTTGCGATGCCCCGCCGCGGCGTCGGTGCCGGTCTTGGCGACGACGATCGCGATCGCGGCGCCGATGGCGCCGGTGATGCACCACTTGCGGCCGTTGAGGATCCACTCCCGGCCGTCGTCGGAGCGCACCGCGGTGGTCTCGAGGTTCGTCGGATCGCTGGACGCCACGTCGGGCTCGGTCATCGCGAAGCACGACCGGATCGCCCCCTCGCCCAGCGGGCGCAGCCAGCGGTCCTTCTGCTCGGTGCTGCCCGCCAGCAGCAGCGTGTGCATGTTGCCCTCGTCGGGCGCCATGCAGTTCATGCCGAGCGCCGCCAGCGGGGCCGCGCCGACCTCCTGGGAGATGAGCGCCATGCCGAGCACGCCGACGCCGAGGCCGCCGAACTCCTCGGGCAGGTGCGGGGTGAAGATCCCGCGCCCGCGCGCGCGGTCGCGCAGCCGCTCGACGACGTCCCAGGACGCCAGGATGTCCTCCGGGTCGGCGATGTCGGCCTCGGCCGGCAGGACGTCCTCGTCGATGTAGGCCTTGACCCGTCCCAGGAGCTCCTGCAGCTCCGGCGGCACGGTGAAGTCGATGACGCCGGCGGTCGGCGCCGGGGCGGTGGTGCTCACAGCAGGTCCTCCATCAGGGAACGGAACTTGGCGACCCAGCGGCGCTGGGTGGCGGGCGGCTCGAGCTGCTGGGTGAGGAAGCCCTCGAGCGCGGCGTTGACGGTGAGCCCGACGCCCTCGGCGTCCAGCTCGGGGCGGATCGACCCGTCGCGCTGACCCTCGCGGACCAGGCCGATCATGTGGTCGCGCTGCGTGCGCTGCATCTTGCGGGCCGTGTCGGCGAGCGCGGGGCGCTCCATGGCGGCGGCCAGGTGCAGCGAGACGAGCAGCCGGTAGAACGGCGATCGCGAGCCGTACAGGCGCGCCGAGGCGTCGACCAGCGCGAGCAGGCGGTCGCGTCCCGATCCGGTCGAGGACGCCTCCACGACGCGGGCGGCGTGGCGGCGGATCGCCTCCTTGTAGACGGCCTCCACCAGGCCCTCCTTGGACCCGAAGTGGTGGTACAGCGCCCCCTTGGTCACGCCGACGTCGGCCGCGACCGCGTCGAAGCTCGCGCCCACGCCGTCGGCCGCGAAGCGACTGATCGCGGCGTCGATGAGGCGGGCACGCGTGACCTCGGCGGCGGCGGCGCGGACCGACATACCTACTCGAAGGTATGCCAAACGGGCGGTCGGCGCAACCCGCGCGCAACTTCCCGCGCCGCTAGCGTGTCCTCCCCCTGATGCCCCGACTTCTCCGCCTGCTCCCCCTCACGCTCATCGTCGCCCTCCTGATCCCCGCCGTGCCCGCGCACGCCAAGAAGGGGGAGGAGGTCACGTTCGAGGCTCCGCGCGACCTGTTCGACGTCAACAAGCGCGAGAACGCGTTCAAGGAGATCGACTCGCTCGGCGCCCATGCGCTGCGGGTCGTCCTCTACTGGCAGGACGTCGCACCCGAGAAGGACTCGCGCGTCAAGCCCAAGCTCGACATGACCGACCCGGCGTCCTACGACTGGTCGAAGTACCAGCCGGTGCTCGACGAGGCCAAGCAGCGCGGCTGGACCATGCAGGTCACCGTCTCGGGCCCCGTCCCGCGCTGGGCGACCAACGGCGCGCGCGACAACGTCACGCGCCCGAGCCCCAACGAGTTCCGCATGTTCATGACGGCCGTGTCCAAGCACTTCGGCGACGAGGTCACGCGCTGGTCGATCTGGAACGAGCCCAACCACCCGCAGTTCCTGCAGCCGCAGTACGACGCCCGCCACCGCCCGGTGTCGCCGGGCATCTACCGCGGGCTCTACGCCGCCGCGTTGCGGGGGCTGTCGGCGGCCGGGGACACCAAGCCGGTGCTCATGGGCGAGACCGCGCCGACCGGCACGGGGAAGGACGTCGCGCCACTGACCTTCCTGCGCGGTGCGCTGTGCCTGAACGACTCCTACAAGAAGCAGAAGGGCTGCGGCACGCTGCGCGTCGACGGCTACGCCCACCACGCCTACACCAACCGCAGCGGGCCGACGTTCAAGACGACCAACCCCAACGACGTGATGATCGGCGTGCTGCCGCGCCTGGTCACCGCGCTGGACAAGGCGGCCGCGGCCGGCGTCGTCAAGAAGCAGCTCCCGATCTACCTCACCGAGTTCGGCATCCAGAGCACGCCGGACCCGGTCTTCGGCGTCAGCCTGCAGCGCCAGGCCGAGTACCGGTCCTACTCCGAGCGCCTCGCCTATTACAACCCGCGCGTGGCCGCGTTCTCGCAGTACCTGCTGACCGACGACGAGCACCTGACCACGGGTCCGACGCTCCTGCGGTACCCGGGCTTCGAGTCGGGCCTGCGCACGTCGACGGGCAAGGCCAAGCCGGCGCTGGACGGCTTCCGCCTGCCGCTCGTGGCCAAGCGGTCGGGCACGAGCAAGGTGACCCTGTGGGGCCTCGTGCGTCCGGCCCAGGGCGCGACGAAGGTGACCGTGCAGCAGCATCAGATCGGCGGCTCGTGGAAGTCGCTGGCCACGGTGACCACCGACGCCGGCGGCGCATGGACGCGCAGCGCGAGCCGCGGCGACGCCAAGCGCGAGTGGCGCGTGCTCTGGACCGCGCCCGACGGCACGCAGTTCACGGGGCCGCCGACGCGCGCGATGCCGTAGGCCCGGAGCGCGGCGGCGCCGGGCCGCGTCGCCGCCGCCGGTAGCCTGCGCGTCCATGGCGACCCAGCTCTGGTTGTTGCGGCACGGAGAGGCCGAGCCCCACGACGCGCGGCCGGACCCCGAGCGCCGGCTCACCCCCCGCGGTGAGGACCAGGCGCGGGGGGCCGGGCAGGCGATGGCCGCGCTGGAGCTGACGTTCCAGGCGGTCTACACGAGCCCGAAGGTGCGCGCCGCCGACACGGCGCGACTGGCGGCCGAGGCCGTGGGCGTCGAGCCCGTCGAGACGTCGGTCCTGGCGCACGACTTCGACGTCGCCGCCGCCCGCGAGCTGCTGCTCGAGGTCGAGCCCGACGGGCGCCTGCTCGTCGTCGGGCACAACCCGGACCTGGCCCAGGTCGTGCACGACCTGACCGGCGCGCGGGTGGACTTCAAGAAGGGTGGCCTGGCCGGCGTGCGCATGGACGGGACCTCCGGAGAGCTCATCGCCCTGCTGCGGCCACGCGAGCTGGATCGCATCGCGTCGACCAGACGTTGATCCGGGACCGCTCGGGCGCGTATGTTGCCCCGTAGCCGGTCTCCATGCCCGACTCCGCGCACGTCACCCCACTGGACGGACGCGTCGCCCGATCGCACCGCACGCGTGCGGCGATCGTGGAGGCGCTCGTCAGCCTGCTCGAAGCCGGCAACGTGCAACCGACGATCGAGGAGATCGCCGCGCGCGCCTCGGTCGCGCCCCGGACGGTGTTCCAGCACTACGCCGATCGCGAGGCGCTGTTCGCGGCGGTCACCGCGCACCGCGAGGTGCACCTGGCGACGCTCATGGGCGAGGTGCCGGCGGACGGTCCGCTCGAGGAGCGCCTGACCGCGGTCGTCGAGCAGCGCGCGCGGGTGTTCGAGTGGATCACCCCGGTGCGCCGCGCGGCGCTGCTGATGGAGCCGTTCTCGGAGAACGTCCGGTCGGCGCTGAGCGCCTTTCGCGCGGTGAAGCGCGACGAGCTCGCGCGCGTCTTCGCCGCGGAGCTTGCCGCCCTGCCGGAGGCCGAGCG
>JAWVGD010000065.1:0-4259 GCA_033855515.1 Baekduia sp. | reverse complement strand
GCGTGGTGACGTCGCCGGCGCCGACGTCTTCGGCAAGCGCGCGCGCGACGACATCGGCGACGAACGAATGATCCAGGGACATGGGGGCAGGAGGATAGGTGTCCGGTGACCGACCCCGAGCCCCCCTTCGACCTCGACGCGTGGCTCCCCCAGCCCGCCATCCGGACGCGCCACCAGCGCGAGGCCCGGGCCGAGCCCGCCGTCCTGTGGGACGCCGCGGCCGGTCTGCTGCTCGACGACACCGGCCCGCTCGGCCGCCTCGTGCGCTGGCGGCTGCCGGGGCTGCCCGGCGACGTGACGTTCGGCGGCCTGTTCGCCACGCCGCCGTTCACGGTGCTCGCCGAGGGCGACGGCTGGTCGATCTCCGGGCTGGTGGGGCGGATCTGGACGCTGCGGCGCGACTATCCGCGGCTGGAGGGGGCCGCGGCGTTCGCGGCCTGGGCCGAGCGCGGGACCGTCCGGGTGCTGTTCGCGCACTGGGTCGTGGCGGACGCCGGCGATGCCGCGCGGTCGATCGTGGTCTCCGAGGCGCGCGTCGCACCCGTTGACCGCGCGGCGGCGCTGCGGCTGCGGGCGCTGTGGACGGTCGTCGGGCCGTGGGAGCGGCTGATCGGGGGCGAGGCGCTGGCCCGGGCGGTCCGGCGCGCCGAGGCCGCGGGCTGACCGGCGCTCGCCGATCCTTCACCGCGTCCGCGGGCCCGCGACGCTACCGTCGATGGGGATGACGCTCGTGGATGCCACCCCGCACTGGATCGACCTCGAGGGCGCGGTCAACGCCCGCGACGTCGGCGGCCTGCCGCTCGCCGGCGGCGGGAACGTGGCCACCGGGCGGCTCCTGCGCTCCGACAACCTCCAGGACCTCACCGGCGCCGACGTCGACCACCTCGTCGGCGTGCACGGCCTCGGGACCGTCGTCGACCTGCGCACGGTCGTCGAGGTCGCGCTGGAGGGCGACGGGCCGCTGATCGAGGATCCGCGCGTGACCGTCGAGCACCGCTCGCTGTACCCCGAGGTGGGCGACCGGACCGACGTCGAGGCCGACGCGATCGTCCCGTGGAAGGAGGGCGTCACGGGCAGCCCACTGCCCGGCGAGACCCCGACCGTCCAGACCTACATGGGGTACCTGGAGCACCGCCCCGACTCGGTCGTCGGCAGCATGCGCACGGTCGCCGATCCGCCGGGCGGCGGCGCGGTGCTCGTCCACTGCGCGGCGGGCAAGGACCGGACCGGCATCGTCGTCGCGATGGCGCTCGACGTCGCCGGCGTTCCGCGGGAGGCCGTGATCGCCGACTACGTGGCCACCGCAGAGCGCATCGAGGGCATCCTCCGGCGCCTGGCGGCCAGCGCCACGTACGCCGACGACATGCACGTCAGCGACCCCGCCCGTCACGCCCCGCGACCCGAGAGCATGCGGCGGATCCTCGAGCTCCTCGACGAGCGCCACGGCGGCGCGGCCGGCTGGCTGCGCGAGCACGGGATGGGCGCCTCGGAGCTGCAGGCGCTGCGGGAGCGGCTGAGGAGCTAGACGGCCCGCCGTCGCGTATTCCGGGCTCCGGCGGGCGTTCGGGCCCGAACTCATGGGTCCGGGGCGCGTTGACGTGCCAATTGCCCGTAAACGCGCCCCACTTGGGTCCGCCGGAAGATGCTCGTCCTCAGTCGCGCCCGTTTCCGCGCTCCAGCCCCGCCAGGCTCGAGGTGCCCTCGAAGATCGTCCGCCCGCGGCGGCGCAGCGACACGCGGAGCTCGCCGGCGAGGTGCTGGGCGGCGGCGTTCTCGCGGTGGCGCCGCTCGGCGGGCTCGGGGACCGGCAGCAGGTGTGGAGGCGTGCCGTTGGCGTGGGCCTCGACCTCCACGGCGATCCCGGAGGCCGTCCGGCCGGCGAAGCGCCATCCGCGGTCGTCGACGGCGACCCGCAGCGGCCGCAGGGGGCGCACCATGCGGAGCAACTCGCCCCCGGCCGAGACCACGAGCGACGTGGCGGTCATCCGGACCCGGCCGACGCCCGCGCGGCCGCCGGCGAACGCGACACAGGCGTCCTCGTCGTCGTCGAAGCCGTGCGCCTGCCCCCACCACCACGCCTCGGGGAAGCCGCCGTTGGACCAGTTCTTCTCGGCGTAGGCGACGGCCCCGTCGAGCCCGATCCGCGTCCCGCCCGCCACGGCGAACCCGCGCACGCGCGCGGCCAGCAGCCACGGGTGCCAGTACTGGCTCAGCCCCGGGATCGCCTGGGCGGCGCCCAGGCCACCGAAGGCCCGCCGCGGCCAGTGGCCGCCGGCCTCCAGCTCGACCGACACGCGCGCGTCCGCACCGAGGTCGAGCTCCACCGAACGCCGGTCGGCGCGCAGCGCCTGCCCGATGCGCACGACCCCGTGCTCGCCCGCCTCGGCGCCACTCTCCACCAGCGCCGCGCGGGAGAACCCACCCGGGTGCGCGGCGAGCCCGACGGTCCCCCATGCGGCGCCGCTGCGGTCGCGACTGACCCCCGCCAGCACCACGACGACCGCGCCCGTCGCGGGGTGCGTGATCCGCCAGAACGCCCCCTCCATCGCGACGCCGTGAGGGCGGCGCGGGTCTCCGAAGGGCAGATCGGCGCCGGTACGGCGATATGCGGACAGCATGAGCGGCGCATCCTCTCACGCCGCTAGACTTGAGTCTGTTCGACTGAGATTTCCAGAACCAGACACAGAGAAAACATGCCTGAACAGCCTTCCTTCAACCATTTCGTGCCCTGCGCCGTCTGTGGCGAGCGCCCCGGCACCATGCAGATGGTCGTGGCCACCGAGTCCGGTCGCCACGGCGCACCCATGTGCGACATCTGCGCCCGCGAGCTCATGGACGGCTTCGGCCAGGCGGGGCTCGACCCGTCCTCCATCGGCCGGGCCGGCATCGGCGGCGCGCCCAACGCCGCCACGGCCCCCCACGCCGACAAGCAGTCCTCGACCCCCGCGCTCGACGAGTTCGGCCGCGACCTGACCCGCGACGCGGGTGAGGGTCGCATCGACCCCGTCGTCGGCCGCGAGGAGGAGATCGCCCAGGCGGTCGAGATCCTCGCACGCCGCCGGAAGAACAACGCCGTCCTCATCGGCGAGGCCGGCGTCGGCAAGACCGCGATCGTCGAGGGCCTGGCGCTGCGGATCTTCCAGGGCAGCGTGCCCGACACGCTGCGCGGCGTCCGCGTCGTGGCGCTGGACCTCGGCGGCCTCGTGGCCGGCAGCCAGTTCCGCGGCCAGTTCGAGCAGCGCCTCAAGGCCGTCCTGGCCGAGGTCACGGCCGCCGAGGGCAGGATCGTCCTGTTCGTCGACGAGCTTCACACGATCCTGGGCGCCGGCGGCGCCGAGGGCGCGATGGACGCCGCGAACCTGCTCAAGCCGATGCTCGCCCGCGGTGAGCTGCGGATGATCGGCGCGACCACGCTCAGCGAGTTCAAGCGCATCGAGCGCGACGCCGCCCTGGCGCGGCGCTTCTCGCCCGTGACCGTCGAGGCCCCGTCGGTCGACGAGACCGTCGAGATCCTCCGCGGTCTGCGCAGCGCCTACGAGCAGCACCACGGCGCCGAGATCACCGACGCGGCCCTCGTGGCCGCGGCGCGTCTCAGCGACCGGTACATGCCCGAGCAGCACCTGCCCGACAAGGCCATCGACCTGATGGATCAGGCCGCGGCGAAGCTGCGCCTCAAGTCCCCCGCCCCCGTCGACGCCGCCACGCTGCGTGCCGAGCTGGAGACCGCCGTGGCCGAGGAGGCCTACGAGCGCGCCGCCGAGCTCAAGGTCCGCCTGGAGTCGGCCGCCAACGGCCACCCCGCCCTCACCACGGGCGCCGGTGAGCGCGTCGTCGTGGACGAGACCGCGATCGCCGCGGTGGTCGCCGCGCGCACCGGGATCCCGGTGGGCGAGCTGGTCGCCGGCGAGCTGCAGCGGCTCGTCGAGCTGGAGGACGACCTGCACCGCCGGGTCGTGGGCCAGGAGGAGGCGGTCGAGAAGGTCGCCGACACGATCCGCCGGGCCCGCGTGGGCCTCTCCGAGGGCGATCGCCCGCTCGGCTCGTTCCTCTTCCTGGGCCCGACCGGTGTCGGCAAGACCGAACTGGTGAAGGCGCTGTCGGAGCGGCTGTTCGCGACCGAGAAGGCGCTGATCCGGATCGACATGTCCGAGTTCCGCGAGCCGCATACGGTCGCGCGGCTGATCGGCTCGCCTCCCGGCTACGTCGGCTACGGCGACGGCGGCCAGCTGACCGAGCCGGTGCGGCGCAGGCCTTACAGC
>JAWVGD010000064.1:0-2621 GCA_033855515.1 Baekduia sp. | reverse complement strand
TACGGCGCGCGCAAGGGCGTCGACGTCGTCGCCGTCTTCGGCGGCGCTCCCATCCGCAGCCAGCAGGCCCAGCTGCGCGCCGGCGGCCACGTCGTCGTCGGCACCGTCGGCCGCGTGCTCGACCTCCTGTCGCGCGCGTCGCTGCAGCTCAGCGACTGCCGTTTCGTCGTCCTCGACGAGGCCGACGAGATGCTCGACCTCGGCTTCCTCGAGGACGTCGAGAAGATCCTCAAGCTCTGCCCCAACGGCCGCCAGACCGCGCTGTTCAGCGCGACGATGCCGCCCGAGATCCGCGAGCTCGCCGATCACTACCTCTACCACCCGCAGACGGTGAAGGTGAAGTCGGCGAACCTGACGGTCGACACCGTCGAGCAGTTCCGCCACGAGGTCAAGACGGGCGACAAGCCGGAGGCGCTCGTGGAGGTCCTGCGCGAGGAGCATCCCGACCAGGCGATCGTCTTCACGCGCACGAAGATCCGCGCCGACCAGCTCTACAAGAAGCTGCGCGACAAGGGCATGAACGTGAAGGCCCTGCACGGCGACATGAGCCAGGGCTCGCGCGACGGCGTGATGCTGTCCTTCAAGGGTGGCCGCGTGCCGATCCTCGTCGCGACCGACGTCGCCGCGCGCGGACTGGACATCTCGACGGTCACCCACGTCGTGAACTTCGACGTGCCGACGTCGCCGGACGTCTACGTGCACCGCATCGGCCGCACGGGCCGCGTCGGCCGGTCCGGCCGCGCGATCACCTTCGTCGAGCCCAAGCAGCAGAAGGAGCTGCTGGCGATCGAGAAGCACGTCGGCATGGACCTCAAGGAGTGGTCCCCCGGCGCCACGACCGCCCCGGCCAAGGTCGAGGAGAAGCCCAAGCGCCACGTCAAGCCGCAGATCTCGCGCAACGGCGCCGAGGAGTACCGCCGCGTGCTCGCCGCCGCCGGCCGCGCCGACGGCCTGGAGGTCGCCGACGTCGTCCGCGCGGTGACCCGCGCCGCCAACCTGGACGGCGAGGCCGTGCGGGACGTCACGGTGCTGGAGCGCTTCACGCTCTTCTCGGTGCCCGACAGCGAGGCCGCCCGGATCGTGGAGGCCGTCGACGGCAGCGAGTTGGCGGGCCGCAAGCTCCGCGTGGAGCTCGCGCGCGCCTGATGCCGGCGGGTCGCGGGACGCCCCGGAAGCCGGGGCGCCCCGCCGCATCGCGCTCGCGGGCCTGATTGCCCGGATCGGCGGGAAGGACCGCAACCATGCGGTCCCGAAAGGCGTTCTGGGTATGGTGAGGAACTGTTCATGACGCTGCTGCTCCGAGATCCTGACGCCGAGGCCGGCGCGCCGGCCGGCGCCACGCCCCCCGAGGCACCGCCGGAGGCCCGCACCTGCCCCACGTGCCAGGCGCCGCTCGCCGACGGCCAGGACTGGTGCCTGAACTGCGGTGAGGCACAGCCCAGCCGCTTCGCCGGCCTGCCCGGCAAGCGCGCCGCGGCGACGGTCATCGCGCTGACGACCGTGCTGGTCGGCGGCGCGGTCGCCGCGTCGTACGCCGCGCTGAACGCGCCCGCGCCCGACCGGACCCCGACGCAGCTCGCGCAGGCCAGCACGGCGACGCCCGCGCCGACCGGCGACGCCGCGGCCGCTGCTGCGGCGGCCGCCGCGCAGGCCAGCAGCGCCGCGCCTGCGCCGACCACCGCCGCGCCCGGCGACACGAGCAGCACGACGCCGCCGGCCGCCGGCGTCACCCCGCCCACGCCGAGCCCGACGCCCACGCCGTCGGCGTCGACCGGCAGCGGCACGGCCTCCGCGGGCAGCAGCGGGTCGGGCTCGACGGGGTCCAGCAGCACGTCGGCCTCCGGCGGCTCCGGCACGTCGACCTCCTCCACGAACGGCACGAAGGCCGCCACGCGCACGACGACGACCACGTCGCCGGCCGACGCGACGCCGGTGCCGATCAAGCTCGACGCCTCCGCCGCGACGCTGTACGACCCGTACACGCGCAACACGGCCACCGGTGACGCGACCAAGATGCTGGACGCCGACCCGGGCACCTCCTTCCCGATCACCGTCGCGCCCGGCAGCGGCTCCATCGCCGCCGGCGTCACGGTCGACGTCGGCAAGACCCGCGGCATCCGCGAGGTCGACCTGACGACCAAGACCCCGGGCGGCAAGGTCGAGATCTACGCCACCGACAGCGCCGACCTGCCGCCCGACGTGCTGGACACCCGCTGGGCGCACCTCAAGGACGTCTCCGGCCTCGGCTCGGCCGACGGCGGCAAGCAGACGATCGCGCTCGGCAGCGGCACCACGAAGTACCGTCACCTGCTGCTGTGGTTCACGGCGCCGCCCACCGACGGCCTCACCGTCCGCGTCGCCGAGCTCAAGCTCCTCGGCTAGCACCGGGCCCGCACCGGGCACGACCCGCAGCGACACCCTGCAACCCGACCCGACCTACGGAGGTCCGGCATGTCCCAGGCCACGATGAGCACCACCGAGGGCCCGATCACGATCGAGCTCTTCGACGAGGACGCCCCGAAGACCGTCGCGAACTTCAAGAAGCTCGCCGGCGACGGCTTCTACGACGGCCTGATCTTCCACCGCGTGATCCGCGACTTCATGATCCAGGGCGGCTGCCC
>JAWVGD010000063.1:0-27972 GCA_033855515.1 Baekduia sp. | reverse complement strand
GGTCACGGCGTCCCCGGGCGACGAGCGTGCGGAAACGCCGATTGCGCGCAGGACGTGAGGGCCCGAAGCCTCAAGCCGCGCCTTCGGGGACGTCGTGCTCAGTCCGCTGACCGCTCGGCGAGTCCGTGGTCGAACGCGAAGACGATCGCGGCTGCTCGATTGCGGAGGTCGAGCTTGGAGAAGATGTGATTGACGTGGGTCTTGACGGTGAGCGGGCTGACGACGAGCTGCCCGGCGATCTCGTCGTTGGTGCACCCGCGGCCGATGAGCGCCAGCACCTCTCGCTCGCGGGAGGTCAGCGCCGCCGCTGGGCCGTCGCAGCGCGGTGCGGCAGAGGGCGTCGTGCGGTAGACGGCCAGGACGCGGGCGGTCACGATCGGGTCCAGCCACGCGCCGCCCTCGGCGACGACGCGTACGGCTCGCTGGAGCTCGTCGGCGGCGATGCCCTTCAGGACGAAGCCGGCAGCGCCCGCGCGCAGCATGCCCGCCAGCGCCTGGTCGTCGTCGAACGTCGTCAGGGCGAGGACGGGCGGCGCGTCATGCCCGGCGGTCAGCCGTTGCGTCGCGGTGACGCCGTCGACGACCGGCATGCGGACGTCCATGAGCACGACGTCGGGACGCGCCGATCGGACGGCCGCGCCCACCTCGTTGCCGTCAGCGCACTCGCCGATGATCTCGAACCCGAACGAGGCACGCAAGATGCCCCGCAGCCCGGCGCGGACAAGCTCCTGGTCGTCGACGAGCAGGACGCGGATCACGTCGCTGCCACCTCCGGCGCAGACCCGAGCGGCAGCCAGGCACGGACGCGCCAGCCCTCGTCGCACGGCCCGGCGGTGCAGTGACCGCCGAGGGCGGCCGCGCGCTCGCGCATGCCGGGCGTGCCGCGGCCGACGCCGGTGACCGTGCCGGGGGCGCCGGCGGTGTCGACGACCAGCTCGACACCTTCTGGCGCGGTGGCGAGGCGGACGGCGGCGCGGTGGCCCGCCGCATGCTTGGCGGCGTTGGTCAGCGCCTCTTGGAGGATCCGGTAGACGACCGATCCGGTGGTCGCCGGCAGGCGCCCGAGGTCTCCGTCGATCGTCAGCGTGACGTCTGCGCCGGCGCGACGGAACCCGTCGATGAGCTCCGTCAACTCGCCGGCCCCGTGGACCGGGGCGGCCGTCGCGTCGTCCTCGGGCGTGCCCATCAGGCCGACGATGCTTCGCACCTCGTCCAGGCTCTGGCGGCCCAGGCGCTCGGCCTCGGCCAGCGACGCGGCGGCGTCCTCGGGCTCGTACTCGACGGCGAGCCGGGCGCTCGTCACGTGCAGCAGCGAGACGGTCAGGGTGTGGGCGATGACGTCGTGAAGGTCACGGGCGATCCGGTTGCGTTCCTCGGCTCGCGATCGCTCGGCCAGTCCGGCCTGTGCCTCGCGCAGCTGCTTGACGAGGCCGATCTCGTGCCGGACCAGGGCCGCGGCGCAGACCGTGAACGTCGTGCCGGCCATCCAGGCAGCCCATCCGGGGTCGGGCTCCTCGGCGACGAGCCACTCGGCGGCGAAGAGGACGAGGCTGCCGGCCCAGTAGGCCAGGCCCTCCCAGCCGCGACCGCCCAGGACGCACCACGCGGCGAAGACGCACACGGCGAACCAGCTGACGTAGGACGCGCGGTTGTCGCCGAGCACGGTCACCCCGACGGTGCCGAGCACGGCGCCGGGCAGCAGGAAACGGGCGTCGAGGCGGTCGATCATCACCCCCGCGACCAGCGCCGTCGCCGCCGCCGCGAGCGCCAGCCCGGGATCCTCGGGCAGCCGCCTGGCCAGGCCGATCCCGACAAACAGCGACAGCGCCACCAGGCCGAGCACGTTCGCTCGGCGCAGCGCGCCGTCGACGAGTCCGCGTCGGCCTGCGCTCATCGCAGTGCCGAGCGCCTTCCCGCAAGGAGCGTCGCCGCGACGGCCAGGCCCGCCACGGTGACCAGCGAGCCAGTGGGCGTGCCGAGCCCCAGCCACGGTTCGCGCACGCAGTCGGTCACGATCGTGAGCGGCAGGTACTGCGCGATGGACCGCAGGGCCGCCCCCATGACATGCGGTGGTGGTCCGCCGGCACCGAGCAGGAACGAGGGGAAGAACAGGATCAGTCCGACGGCTTGCGCCGACCGGGCCGACGGCAGCAGCGTCCCGAGCACGATGCCGATGCTGACGAACGCGATCGCGCCGAGGAGCAGTGCCGCGATCGTGCGCCCGGGCAGGTGCATGGCGGGCACGCCGTAGACGGGTGCAGCGACCGCGAGCAGGATCCCCGAGGCCGCGGCGATGGCAAGGAGTCCGACCGCGAGCTGCGCGACCACGAACGACCAGCGTGGAAAGCCCGCGGCGGCAAAGCGGCGCAGCACGCCCCGCTCGCGGTAGGAGGCGAGGTGAACGGGCGTCATGACGAGGCCGGTGGCGGCGATCACCACCGTAAGGTACGACGCGACATACCAATGAGCGGGGTTGGCCCCGTCGAAGGCGGGATCGGGATCGCTGCCGAACGAACCGCCGATGATGAGCATCGTCACCACCGGGAAGACGAACACGAACGTCAGCACCAACGGATCGCGCAGCATCAACTTCAGCTCCGCCCGCAGCAGACCGACCGCCTGGGCCCTCATCGTCCCGCTCCGATCAGCTCGCGCTCGACTACGGGACGCGCGAGGTTGCCCGCGGTCCCGTCGAGCAGTTCCAGAAGCGCGTCCTCGAGGCTCGGGACCCGCACGGTGAGGTCGTCGGGGACCGACCCGGCGCGTACCAGCGCGGCACCGACGTGGGCGATCGCCGCACGGTCGCCCAGCACCTCGACGTAGCGCTCCGTGAGGGCCACATCGGCGACGCCGGGCAGGCGCCGCAGCTCGTCCAGCAGCGTGGCCGACCCGACCCACGACCGCGCCCACCGCATCGTCGCACGACGCCCGTGGCGGTCAATCAGCTCCGCGGGCCGGCCGGCATCGAGGATCCGCCCCGAGCGCATGGCGACCACACGGTCACAGAGCGCCTCGGCCTCGTCGAGCTCATGGGTCACCAACAGCACGGTGGTCCCGTCCCGGCGCAACTGGGCGACGGCGGCCCAGACATCTCGACGCGCCGCAGGATCCAGTCCCTGCGTGAGCTCGTCGAGGATCACCAGTCGTGGCCGGCCCAGCAGCGCCAGGACGAGGAACAGCCGTTGACGCTCGCCACCACTGAGCGATGCGAACGCTGCCCGCCGCCGCTCGCTCAGCCCGAATTGCTCGAGCAGGCGTTCACCGTCGCGTGCGTCGCGGCCGGCGAAGAGCGTGACCGCTTCGCCGACGCGCAACCGATCGGGTAGCGCCGACTCCTGCAACTGGCTGCCGACCAAGGGACGCAGCTGCTCGGCCTGCGTGACCGGGTCGAGCCCAAACACCCGCACCCTCCCCTCGTCGGGTCGCCGCAGCCCCTGGATGCACTCCACCGTCGTGGTCTTACCCGCACCGTTGGCGCCGATGAGGCCGAGCACCTCGCCCCCACCAACGTCGAGGTCCAGGCCGTCGACGACCCGACGCGACCCGTAGCTCTTGCTCAGACCGCGAACGGTCACCGCGTGCGATTCAGTCATGCGGCGATGTTCCCGGTGTGCGCGCCCCCGCACATCGGCTCCAGGGTGGATCTTGGCCTCGCCGCCAAGGCTCCTGCGACCACGGGTCGGCCGCTGACGTCAGCCGTCGCCGCGCAGGAGGTCGAACAGATGGGCCAAGTCGTGTGCGGCGAGAACGGCGGTGGCGGCACCGATCACTCCGAGCGCAACCAGCACCAGCATCGCCAGTCGTGCCCCGCGAGCCGGTGCGGGCGCCAGGAGCGCATCGACGCGGCGCGAGACCCGCTGCGAGGCGAAGCTCGGGTGCAGGAGCCTCTTGCGGTGAGGACCGTCGGCGACGGCCGCACGCGCCAGCGCCCGAGCGGTCAGCTGTCGGCTGCCGACGACACCCGCGGCGTCCTCGTCGGCCCAGCGTTCGAGCAGGAAGTCGACCGCGGCCACCGCCGGTCGCAGGAGCGGGTTCAGGCTCGCCGCGACGCCGACCAACCTCCGATAGCGGTCATGACGGTGTGACAGATGCGATCGCTCGTGGGCCAGCAGCACGCGACGCTCGGCAGCATCGAGCGTGCGTAGCATCCCATCCGAAACGACGATCCGGCCCGGAGCGGTTCGGGTCGCCGGCAGCGCGAACGCCACCGCCTCCGATGACCGCACGACGACGAGCTCACCGGTCTGGCCGTGACCGCGCAGCGCCCGCAACCGGTGCGAGGCGGCCACCGATCGGCGCCAGTCGGCTTGGCCGACGGCAAAGACGACAACCAGCCCGACGGCCGCCGCCAGGCTCACAGACAGCGGCACGGGATGAGGTCCGGTCGCCTCGGGTCGCCAACCAAGGACCGCGGCCAGCGGCGCGGCGTCGATCAGCCGCGCGCCGACCAGGATCACCAGCGCAGCATCCGCCGCCACCGCGGCAGCGAGCGCCACCGCCACCAACATCGCCGACCCCAGCTGCGGTGGGGCCGACCAGGCGATCAACTGAGCGCCGGCAGCAAGCACCACCGCGCACAGCAACGGGATGTAGACCACCGAGTCCATCTACTTGCGCGGTTCGCCGACTCCGATCTGGCCCTCGAGCAGCGCGCGTAGGACGCGCTCCTCGTCGGCCGACAGCTCGCTGACGAAGCCCTGCAGGACCGCATCGCGGTCATGACCCCGCTCGATCAGGGCGCGGAACTGGCGCGCCGCGACCTCGGTTTCGGGCACGTTGGGCGAGTAGGCGTAGCTGCGCCCCGAACGGTGTCGGTCGACCACGCCCTTGTCGTGCAGGCGGCTCAGCGTCGTCATGACCGTCGTGTAGGCGAGCGAGGCGCCGAGCTCCTCGCGCACCTCGCCCGGGGTCAGCGCACGACCGGCGGCCCACAGCGCGGCGAGCACCTCGCCCTCAAGCTCCCCGGCCTCTCGACGTGGCGCGTCCTTCATCGGCGGCCAGCCTACTACGACCGCTGTAGTTGCCGTCGGCAATCCGGCCACCGCCGAGCGCCGACGCCCCGTCAGTGGCCATCGTGCGCCGGCCACCCCAGTCAGGAGCCTTCTAGGTGGTGACGTCGCGCCGGGCGAAGACCACCCACGCGGCCAGCAACGGCGGCACGGCGAAGGCGACCGAGACCCAGATGCAGCGGACGATCGCATCCCCGGCGATGGGCGTCTGAAAGAGGTCGTGCCAGGCGGTGAGCTGGTTGATCAGCAGGTACGGGTGGGCGGACTTGATCGCCGACAGCGCCGACAGCCCCTGCAGCGCTAGCGCGTAGAGCAGCGTTCCGGCGATCGCCGCGACGCTGTGGCGGGTGGCCACCGACAAGAAGAAGCCGAAGCTCGCGATCGCGACCACCGGTAGCGCGTACACCGCCAGCGCCACCACCGTCAGTCCCAGCGCGCGCAGCGCGCTGATCTCGTGCCCGGAGAGGTCGATCAACGGGTGAAAGCCCCACGCGATGACGCCGGTCAGCACGCCGGCCACCGCGTAGACGACGAGCGCGACCGCGAGGTAGGTCAGCAGCGCCAGCGCCTTGCCGGCCAGCACCTCCCCCCGCCGCAACGACCGCACGAGGATCGTCTTCAGCGTGCCGCCCATGTCCTCCCCGGCGACGATGTCACCGGCGACCAGCGCGGCGATCAGCGTCGGGCCGACCACCCCGAGAAGCTTCAACACCACGAGGTCCAGCGCCAGCCCCGTCTGGCGGAGGTTCAGTCCCAACGGCGTGTCATACGGACCATCAGGCGGATGGATCGTCACCTTGGAGATCTGGATGGAGATCAAGAAGATCACCGGCACCAGAGCGGCCGCCGCGATCCCAAGCCAGTTGCGGCGCTGGGCCGTCAGCTTGCGCATCTCCCAGCGGTAGGCGATCAACGCGCCGGTCATGCGGTCACCGCCTCGGGCTGGTCGGTGAGCTCGAAGAACAATCGCTCCAGGCTGTCGGTCTCGGGCACCAGCGCTCGAATCCCCACCCCTGCCTCCACCAGCGCCGTGACGAGCGCATCCAACCCATCGTCATCGTCGACGCGGAAGGAGATGTCGCGGTGATCGCTTCGCACGTCTTGCACGGCGGGGAGCGACCGGCACACCGTCGCCGCTCGATCGACGTCGGCGACTTCGAGGTGATAGCGGCGACCCGCCGCGCGCGTCAGCTCGTCCATTCCGCCCTCGTAGACGATGTGACCGTGCGAGATCATCGCCACCCGCGTGCACACCTGCTGGACCTCGGCCAGCAGATGGCTCGACAGCAGGATCGTGATGCCCTCATCCGACAGGCGACCCAGCAGCTCGCGCATGTACCGCAGGCCCGCGGGATCGACCCCATTGGCCGGCTCGTCGAGCAACAGCAACCGTGGTCGGCGAATCAAGCACGACGCAATCCCCAGGCGCTGCCGCATCCCCTGCGAATACTCGCTGACGCGATCCCCGCCACGATCGCGCAGCTCCACCATCTCGAGGACCTCCTCGACCGCCACCTTGCCCTGCCCGCTGCGGTCAAACGCCGCCAACAACTCCAGGTTCTCCCGTCCGCTCAAGTACGGGTACAAGCGCGGCTCCTCGATGAACCCCGCCACACCGTCCAAGGCTGCGATCCCATCCAGTGCGACATCTCGACCGAACAGCCGGATCGTGCCGGCGTCCGGGCGCACCAGTCCAAGCAACATCCGCAGTGTCGTGGTCTTGCCCGCACCGTTGGGACCCAGGAACCCGTAGACGTCGCCGGGCCGGACCGTGAGTTCGATCCCATCGACCGCCGGCACGTCTCGATATCGCTTCCCCAGCCCCCTCGCCTCGATCGCCGGCTCGCTTGAAGACGCTGCTGCAAGTGGAGGAACGTTCATTACGACAGCGATAGTAGCTCAACTACGATCGGTGTAGTACCTCACGCGCCTGGCGCACCCGCACCCAGCTCGAGCCGGCCATCACTCCTTCGGTGCGGACCGCACAGACGCGGCCCGCACCTGCGGTGTAGCGCGGGCCGGTCAGGCGTTGCTGTGCTCGCGCTCGGCGGCCTTGATGACCCCGGCGCGGTTCTTGTGGGCGCGTTCGTAGGAGCGAACCTGCTGAGCGCGGTCGTCGTCGCCCTCGGCCAGCACCGACTGGACCTCGGCGGCGGTCAGCTCGTCATAGCCCGCCCACGGCTCGCTGCCGCGCAGCGACGCGACGCGGTTCAAGACCGTGTTGCGGTTCTGGTTCTTGCGCTCATAGGAGTCGATCTTGGCCAGATCGATCTGCGACAGGTCGGTCAACTTCGACGTGATCTCCTCGGCGGTGAGCTTGTCATAGCGCGCGATCGCCAGATCGCTCTCGGAGGCGACGGCGCCCTTGACCTGACCCTCGGCCTGAGCGACGCCGGGCACCTTGCGGGCCTGGCGCGCGGTGCGCCTGGTCGCCGCCGCGGTCTTGCGAGCGGCGTTCTTGGTGGCGTTGCCGGCGTCGCGGACGGCCTCGCCCGTTCCGGTCGTGCTGATGTCGTATGACCCGTTGCCCCGGACGTCGGCGCCGACCACCGCCTCGGTCAGCTTGGGGATCTCACGCAGGATGCGGTCGAGCATCTTCTGCTCGTCCTTGAGGATCGACGTGGCCAACTGCGCCGTGTCGCGGTCGCCCACTGACGTGGCCAGGCGCTCGATCGCGGTATAGGTCGCGATCTCCAGCGCCTCAGTGGCGCAGGCGTCCTTGGCGTTCTTGAGGACCTTCTCCTCACCGCCGGAACCGCGCAGCAGGTCCAGCGGCGTCTTGCCCAGCGCCAGCGCCTGCCCGAAGATGCTCTCGGCAAGGCCGATGGCCACGGCGATCGGGCTGGCACCCTGGCCAAGCTCTGCGAGTCGCTCGCCGACACGCTCGGCGTGACCGCGCGTCTCATCCAGGTGGCTCTCCAACGCCGCGCGGTAGGAGCCGCGGGGAGTCATCGCAATCTGGGATTGCAGCACGCGCACCAGCGCGCGCTCGGTCGCCTCGGCCTCGTTGAGGTACTGCAGGACCTTCTGCTGGGAAGCGTTCATGGGTCATCCATTCGGAGAAAGGCGCGGGACCCATGGCGGGCCCGCAGGGTAGGGGTGGCGCCGGCGCAAAGGTGCAGCAGGCCGGACGCGTGTGGTCGACCTCCCCGGTGCCGGCACCGGGCCAAACATCGAGGGCCGGGCCGCTGTGAGCATCGTTCGCGCGGACACACTCAGCGGCGCCTCCACGCCGTGGCGGCCGATGAGGTTCATGGTTCAGCCGCCCGGGGCCGGGGTCGCGAGGTCCTTGATCGCCGCGCCGGCGCCGCTGCTCTGGCTGCCGAGCGCGTCGACCGCACCAGCCGCTCCGGCAATCGCCGCAGGGCTCAGCGTTCCGTTCTTCAGAGAGGCGGCCAGGGATGTGAGCCGACCACTGAGTCCGTCGACCTTCTGGGCCAACGGACGCAAGCGATCGTCGGAGAGCGCGGCGCGGTTGGCCTGCTTCAGCTCGTGCGCGGCGAACAGCCCGGCGGCGCCGGCCTTGATGAATGCCTTGGTGCGGCCAGGCGCACCCTTGCTGAACTGATGGGCCCGGAACGGCTTGTAGATGTAGCGGTGAAACGCGCCGAAGGCCAGCCCCGCATGCAGGACGAACTTGGTCTTGGCGAAGTGCACGTTGGGCACCGTGGCAGTGGTGATCTGCCCGTTGGACCCCGTCTGGGTAACGGTCTTGGTCGCGTTGCCGCAACCGCTGACCAACGCCACGCACAGGACTGAGGCAATGAGCAAACAGCGGGGCATCGGCACTCCGATCGAGAACGACGACAACTTGGGGCGGCGGGCCGGTAGAGGCGATGTGCCGCTGCTAGCGACTGGCGCCGTCGGCCCAGTAGGGGTCGCGGCTGCCAGCCTTGGCCAGCCCGCGGCTGATCATGTAGCCGACGGTGAGGATCCCGACGATGAGCCAGGTGTCGTGAGCGGCCAGCCGGTCGTCGTGACCGTCGCCCGCCTTGGTCAACAGCCCGGCGAGCAGAACACCGAACGTCGCGACGATATAGGCGTAGAACTCGGTCGTCTTGGACGAGTGCTTGGTCTCGGTGCTCAGGCGAGTTGACGACCGTTGGATCTCGCTGCGATCCCTACGAGCGCCGCGTGGGCCATCGGCCTCCGTCGTGCCGCGGGATGAGGCAGGGGAAGTAGACATGTGTACTCCTACGTGTTGGTGGTGGACTGCAGCTACGTTCGACGTAAGGTCTCGAGGCGGGGTCAAACGACCAGAATCGGCCAAGAGGCGCATCGGGTTGGACCGGGCGGCGCCGCGTGGCGTGGCGCCGTTGACTCGGTCTGTCCGCTACCTCCCGGAACCAACCATCGGTGTCAGACCACGTCAGAATCAGGGTCGGGCGCCTGCAGGCTGAGGCGGCGCCGAACCACGTCACCCGGATGGCCGAGGCCGCCCCGCGGCCGCAGGCACTGGCTAGATGGTTGCCTCCGAGGCGCGCACGCTGTACACCGGCGGCAGGTGCGAGGCCGCGGTGTGCCAGCTCGCCCCCGCGTCGCCCGACCCGAACACGTCGCCCGACGTCGCGCCGAAGTACAGCTCGAGCGTCTCGCCCGCGCCGGCGCGGTCGAACGCCTGGCGCAGCACGGTGAGGTAGGCGTCGTGGGCCGGCAGCCCGTTGCCGCGGGCCGTCCAGGTGGCGCCGGCGTCGCGGGTCTCGTACACCGCGACCCGCCCCTCGGAGGTGACGCGGTCGAAATCGCCGCTGAGCGGGATCACGTACGCGCTGTCAGGGTCCGCGGGGTCCACGACGAGCGGGAAGCCGAAGTCTGACGGCAGCCCGCCGCCCACATCGGTCCAGCTCTCCCCCGCGTCGTCGGACCGGAAGACGCCGCCGTGGAACTGCATGAACATCCGCTCCGGGCGGCGCGGGGCGCGCACCATGTCATGCACGCACAACGTCATGGTGTCCTCCGGCGCGTCGTCGGGCAGGTAGCGCGCCTTCAGGCCGCCGTTACCGTGCCGCCAGGTCCGGGTGCCGTCCTCGGTGAGCCACACGCCGACCGCGGAGAGGCCGAGCGCGAGCCGGTCGGGCTCCCCCGGCCACGGCACGATCGAGTGCAGGCACAGCCCGCCGCCCCCCGGCTGCCAGTCGGGGCGGCTGGGGTGCTCCCACAGCGTGCGGCACAGCTCCCAGCTCGCGCCACCGTCCGTGCTCGAGAAGAGCACGCCCGGGTCCCCGCCCGCGTACAGGGTGCCGTTCCCATCGCCGACGATCACCCAGATGCGCTCCAGGGCCGCGTCGCCGCCCGCCGGGAGCGCGATGCCCTCGGCCTGCTGCCAGTCGCCGGATGGATCGTCCGTGAACCAGATCTTGGGGCCGTAGAAGGGCGAGGTCACCGTCGCCAGCGCCCGCCCGGTCGACGGATCGCGCATCGCGTACTCCACCGGCTCGCCGGCGAACGCCCGCGTCGTCACCTCGAACCCGTCCGCCGGCGCGCCCTCGAGCACGAACAGGCCCTTCTTGGTCCCAACCAACAGCTCCGTCATCTCACCCTCCTGAGATCGCCTGGAGGACCTCGACCCGGTCGTCGGCGCCGACCCGCGTGTCCTCGGTACCGTGCTCGCCGTTCACGAACACGTTGATGTGCCGCCGGATCCGGCCGCGCTCGTCGAGGATCCAGCCGCCCATCGCCGGGTGCAGCCGCTCGAGCTCGCGCAGCAGCTCGCCGACGGTGTCGCCCGCGACCATGTGCTCGCCGCCGCCTCCGGCGAGGTTGCGCAATGGCCCGCTCCGCAGCCTGACGGACGACATCTAGCGCTCCTGGACCAGTGACGGCACGCCGTTGCGCGCCTTCGTGTCGCCGAACATGCAACAGAGACCGGCCGCCCGCGCGAAACTCATCCCGGCACCGGACAAAGGGCCCCCGGCAACGCCCCGGAGGACCAGGCAGGACCATCCGGCGCCTGGCACGCGCGTTCACGCCTTCGGCGTGCGACCTCCGGTCCAGACGCCGTCCTCGAGGCGACGGATCCCGAGCGGGTTGCCGTCGCGCAGTGCGGGCGGCAGTGCCTCCTGCGGCGCATCCTGGAAGGCCACCGGGCGCTGGAACCGGCGGATCGCGGCGGTGCCGACCGAGGTGTGCAGCGACGACGTGGTGGCCGGGTACGGGCCACCGTGATGCATCGCGGGCGTGACGGCCACGCCCGTCGGATAGCCGTTCCACAAGATGCGGCCGACGCGGTCGGCCATGCGCCACTGCAGCGGCGCGAGCTCCGCGCCCTCCTGCGCGCCGGCGTGGAGTGTGAACGTCAGCGCCCCCTCGATCGCGTTCAGCACCGCGTCGCGCTCCTCGTCGGCGCCGTAGCGGACCACGAGCGACGCCGGACCGAAATGCTCCTCGACCAGGTCGGGCGTCGCCACGACCGCCGCGGCAGGGGCGGTCAGCAGCGTGGCGGTCAGGAACGCCCCGGGAGCGACGCCGGCCTCGCCGCCCTCGACCAGCACATCCACACCCGGCAGCGACCGCGTCTGTTCCAGCTGACGCACCAGCGCGTCGCGGATGCCCACCGTCAGGAGGCATCCCGCGGGGCCGTCGCGCAGCGTCTGCGCGAGGCGGTCCACGAACGCGTCTCCGTCCTCGCCAGTGGGCACGAGGAGCAGTCCGGGGCTCGTGCAGAACTGGCCCGCGCCCATCTGCAGCGACGCCGCCAGCCCGTCGGCGATCGCGTCGCCGCGCTCCCGCAGTGCCGCCTGCGTCACCAGCAGCGGGTTGACGCTGCCCATCTCCGCGTAGACCGGGATCGGCCGCGGACGGGCGGCGGCGAGGTCGTGGAGGGCTCGGCCGGCGCGTAGCGAGCCGGTGAAGCCGACGGCGGCGATCGCGGGCGCTTCGACGAGCAGCCCGCCCACCTCGCCCCCGGTTCCGTGGAGGAGCGAGAACCAGCCGGCCGGGAAGCCCGCGGCGGCGACGGCATCGACGATCGCGCGGGCGCAGAGCTCGGACGTGGAGGGGTGTGCGGGGTGCGCCTTGGCGACCACCGGGCAGCCCGCCGCCAGCGCCGCCGCCGTGTCGCCACCGGCGACGCCGAAGGCCAGCGGGAAGTTGCTGGCGCCGAACACGGCCACCGGTCCGAGCGCGACCATCATCCGGCGCAGATCGGTCCGGGGCGGCACCCGCGTGGCGTCCGGCGGATCGATGACGGCCTCGAGGTGGTCGCCGGAAGCGACGAAGGCGGCGAACATCCGCAGCTGGGCCACCGTCCGCGCCAGCTCGCCGGTCAGGCGGCCGGCATCCAGCCCGGTCTCCAGCTCAGCCACCGGCACGATTGCGCCTGCGCGGTCCTCGAGGCGGTCGGCGACAGCGGTGAGCAATTCGACGGTCCTCGCCACCGGCCAGGCGTGCGTCGATGCGAGCGCCGCCGCGGCGGCGGTCGCGGCGTCGTGGACGTCGGCGGCGGTCGCCTCATGGAAGGCGACCGATCCGGCCGTGCCCGTGCGGGGGTCGAAGCCGGTGTAGGTCACCGCACCGGAGGCGCGACGCTCGGTGCCCGCGACGAGGTTGGCCCCGGTGAGCGGCGGTTGCGTGATCTGGTTCATAGGGTCCTTGGTCGGTTCATGAGCGCCCGACGACGGGCTCGACGAACCGGAGGTGGGCGGGCGTCGGCGCCCGCAGGAAATCGAGGTCGCAGCCGTCGGGCGCCTGCATGACGTGCTCCTGGTAGAGCCGCGGCCAGCCGCGCAGGTGCGGAGAGCGATACGGCTTGGCTTCGGCGCGCCGCGCGGCGAGCTCGCCGTCGGATACCAGCACGTCGGCGCGTCCGGCGGGGATGTCCCAGTCGATGACGTCGCCGTCGCGCACCAGGCCGATCGGGCCGCCGGCGGCGGCCTCGGGTGCGGCGTGCAGCAGCACGGTGCCGAAGCTCGTCCCGCTCATCCGGCCGTCGGTGACGCGCGCCATGTCGGTCACGCCCTGGCGGGCGAGCTTGCGCGGGATCGGCGCCATGCCCCACTCGGGCATGCCGGGCACGCCGATGGGGCCGCAGCCGGCGATGACCAGGACGGACTCCGGGGTGACGTCGAGGTCGGGGTCGTCGATGCGCGCCTGCAGGTCCTCGTAGCCGCGAAAGACCACCGCCGGGCCGCGGAGGCGCAGCAGCGCCGGCGACGCGGCCGACACCTTCATGATCGCCCCGTCGGGCGCCAGGCTCCCCCGCGCCACGGCGATCCCGCCCGACGCGAAGAGCGCGTCGGCGCGCGGGCGGATCACGCCGTCGGCGGTGCGCCCGGCGGCGCCGGCGAGCACGTCGGCCAGCGGGGCCGTGCCGACGGTTCGCACGCCGAGGTCGAGGTGCTCGGCGATCTCGGCCTGGACTGCCGGCAGCGCGCCGGCCGCGTCGAACGCGTCGATCAGCGCATGGCCCGACGGCTCGACGTCGACGATCATCGGCACGCGGCGCCCGATCTCGGCGAAGCGCGCGAGCGGCAGCTCGATGCCCCGCCGGCCCGCGATGGCGCACAGGTGGATGACCGCGTTGGTCGAACCGCCGATCGCGGCGAGGACGGCGATCGCGTTGTCGAAGGCGGCGGGCGTGAGGATGCTCGACGGCCGCACGTCGGCGGCGACGAGCTCCACGATCCGGCGGCCGCTGGCCTCCGCGGCCTCGACGCGGCGCGGGTCCTCGGCGGTGATCGCGCCGGTCCCGGGGAGCATCATCCCCAGCGCCTCGGTGAGCAGCGACATCGTCGCCGCGGTCCCCATCGAGTTGCACGCCCCCAGGCTGCAGCCCAGGCACGCCTCGGCGGCCGCCCACGTCTCGTCGTCCAGCTCGCCGGCGCGGCGCTGCTCCCAGAACCGCCACAGGTCCGTCGGGCCGGCCAGCCGCCGGCCCCGGAACACGCCCGGGCGCCGGGTGCCGCCGCTGACCTGGATCGCCGGCAGGTCGGCGCTGGCCGCCGCCATCAGCTGGGCGGGGATCGTCTTGTCGCAGTTGCCCAGCAGCACGACGCCGTCGAGGGGATGGGCGCGCAGGCACTCCTCCACGTCCATGGCCATCAGGTTGCGGTAGAGCATCGCCGAGGGCTTCATGAGCTCTTCGCCGAGCGAGATGGTGGGGAACTCGAGCGGGATGCCGCCCGCCTCCCACACGCCGCGCTTGACCGCCTCGGCCAGCGCGGTCAGGCCGTGGTTGCACGGGTTGAGCTCGCTGGCCGAGTTGGCGATGCCGATGACCGGGCGGTCCTCGTCGGTCTTCAGCTCGATGCCGAGCGAGCGCACCGCGGCGCGGTTGGCCAGCGCGACCTCGTCGTCGCCGGCGAACCAGCGCCGGCTGCGCAGCGGGGACCTCACGCCGTCGCCTCGTCGGGCACCGGCACCGTCGGCTGGACCGGCACGGGGGCGGTCGCCGCGCCACGGCTCGGCGCCGTCGCCGCGCCGCGGCTCATGTTGAGCCACAGCAGGACGCCCAGCGCCGAGGAGACGACCAGGAACAGCGCGGCGATGCTGTTGAGCTCCGGCGTGAAGCCGCGCCGGACCTGTGCGAAGACGAACGTCGGCAGCGTCGTCTGGTTGCCCGCGACGAGGCTGGTGATGATCGTCTGGTCGAAGGACACCGTGAACGTCAGCAGCGCGGCGGAGACCAGCGCGCTGCGGAGGTTCGGGAGCACGACCAGGAAGAACGTCGCCACCGGCGAGCGCCCGAGATCGCGCGACGCCTCCTCCCACGAGAGCGGGATCTGGCTCAGGCGGACGGCGATCGTGCGCTCCGCGACGACCAGGGTCACGAGCACGTGGGCGATCAGGATGGTCGTCAGCGAGAGCGTGACGCCGGCGGCGGTCAGCGCCGTGACCGTGGCGACGCCGACCGTCACCTCGGGCAGGAGGAACGGCAGGCTCAGGAGCAGCTCGTAGAGGCCGCGGCCACGGAAGTCGGCGTGGCGCAGGCCGACCGCGATGAGCGTCCCGAACGCCGTCGACACGATCGTCGCCGCCAGGCCGATCTTCATGGTGTTGCCCAGCGCCGTGCGCAGCGCGTCGTCGTGCAGCAGCTGGGAGTACCAGTGCAGCGTGAAGCCCTTGAACGGCAGCGTCGGCGCCGGCGAGTCGTTGAACGACAGCAGCAGGATCACCAGGAACGGCACGTAGAGCAGGGCGAAGCCGAAGGCGACGACCCCGCGCATGCACCAGGTGCCCAGGCGCGCGCTCATGCCTCGAGCCGTGCGTCGCCGCCGGTGAGCGTCATCCGCTCCCGCGTCCCGAGGCCCGCCAGCCGGGCGGTGAGCAGGAGCAGCAGGAGCATCACCGCGATCAGGGCGAAGGACATCGCCGCGCCCGCCGGCCAGTCGTCGGAGGCCCCGAACTGGTTGAAGATCAGCCGGCCGACGAGCAGCCCGGACGGGCCGCCGAGCTGGTCGGAGGCGATGATGTCGCCCATGCTCATGACGAGCACGAACGAGGCGCCGGCGAGGATGCCGCGCCGCGCGAGCGGCAGCGTCACGGTCCAGAACGCGCGCCGCGGGCTGGAGTAGAGGTCGGTCGCCGCCTCGGTCATCGACGGCGGGATGCGCTCGAGCGCCGTGAGGATCGGCAGCACCATGAACGGCAGCAGCGCGGAGGTGAGCGCGATCGCCACCGCGTTGGTGTCGTACAGCAGGAAGCCGAGCGGATGCGAGATCAGCCCGATCTTCTCCAGCACGTAGTTGATCGCGCCGTTGGTCCCGAGCACGGCCTTCCACGAGTAGATCTTCACCAGGTAGTTGGACCACAACGGGACCATCAGCGCCAGCGTGCCGAGCACCCGCGTGCGGGGCCCTGCCCGCGCGAGCCGCAGGGCGATCGGGAACCCGATCAGCGCGCAGGCCAGCGTCACGACGACCGCGACGCGGACCGTCCGCCACAGCACCTTCGGGAAGACCGGGTCCGACACGAGGTTGCGATAGTTGTGCAGCGAGATCGTGTGCTCGATCTCGAAGAAGCCCGCGGTGTAGAACGAGTACAGGAACAGCACGCCGAGCGGGAGCACGACGAGCAGCAGCGTCCACAGCGCGCCGGGCAGCGTCAGCGCCCCGCGGGCCAGCAGCGTCCGCCCGCGCGTCATCGTGGGAACGCCCGGGCCTCGTGCGCGAGCCACGTCAGCGTGATCCGGTCGCCCCGCTCGTGGCGGGAGAAGGCGTCGGGCGCCAAGCGGGCCATGACGCGCGTCCCGTCGTCGAGGTGTGCGACCAGGCGCGTCTCGGAGCCCATGAAGATGGCCTGGTCGACCACGGCACCGAGCGCGTCGGCCGTGCCGTCGCCGACCTGCAGGCACTCGGGCCGGACCGCCAGCGTCACGTCGCCGTGCGGCATGTCGGCGCCGTCCGCGAAGGGCACGCGCCGGCCGAGCACGGTGGCGCCGCCGCCGTCGTGGCGCGCCGCGATCAGGTTGTTCTCGCCGATGAAGTTCGCCACGAACGCCGTCGCGGGCTGGTGGTAGAGCTCGGCGGGCGTGGAGAACTGCTCCAGCTGCCCGTCGTTCATGACCGCGATGCGGTCAGACATCGCCAGCGCCTCCTCCTGGTCGTGCGTGACGTGGCAGAAGGTGATGCCGATCGTCTTGCACAGCTCGACCAGCAGCGTCTGCATCTGGTGGCGGAGCTTGAGGTCCAGGGCGCCCAGCGGTTCGTCGAGCAGCAGCACGCGCGGTTCGCAGACCAGCGCGCGGGCCAGCGCGACGCGCTGGCGCTGGCCGCCCGACAGCGACGTGATGTCGCGGTCGCCGAAGCCGTCGAGCCCGACGCGCTCGAGCATCGCGCCGGCCTTCTCGCGGATCTGCGCCTTGGGCACCTTCTTGGCCTTGAGGCCGTAGCCGACGTTCCCCGCCACCGACAGGTGCGGGAACAGCGCGTAGTCCTGGAACACCGTGTTGACCGGCCGGCGATGCGGCTGCACGGCGGTGCACGGCGCGCCGAGCACCATGATCTCGCCGCTGGTCGGCAGCTCGAAGCCGGCGATCATGCGCAGCGTCGTCGTCTTGCCCGAGCCGCTGGGCCCGAGCAGGGTCACGAGCTCCCCCTGGCCGACGGCCAGGGAGAGGTCGCGCACGGCTGCGAAGCCGTTGCCGAACACCTTGGAGACATCGCGCAGCTCGATGCTGGCCTCGCGCTGTCCGGCAACGGCCGCCATCAGCCCGCCTTCACCTGGCTCCACGCCGAGAAGCGCTTCTTCAGCGTGTCGGGTGCCTCGGGAGCCTTCTGCGTGATCAGCGACTTGTAGAACGCCGAGTCGTCGAGGTGCAGCAGCTTGGAGACGCTGGCCGGGACCGCCTTGGACAGGCCCTGATCGACACCGCCCCAGAAGCTCTCCTCGGTGACCGTCTTCTGCGTGTCGAACTTCAGCGAGTAGTTCAACCACTGGTACACGGCGTCGGCCTTGTCGGCGCCGGCCTTGGTGATCGCGTGGTTGTCGAGGAAGTACGTCACGCCCTCGGTCGGGGTCAGGTCCTGCAGCGTGAGGCCCGCGTCGAGCGCGTTCTTGTTCAGCAGCGGGCCCTGCGACGGGGCGATCCACACGTCCCCGGCGACGAACGCGTTGGCCGCGTCGCCGTAACCGCTCGTGACGACCTTCACGCACTTCTTGGCCGCCTTGAGCGTCGCGACGATCTTGGCGTACTCGGCGTCGGTCAGCTTGTAGGGGTTGGGCATGTGCAGGTAGAACGCCGCGAACTGGATCATGTCCGGCGGAGAGTCGATCCACCCGATGTGCCCACAGTAGGGGGACTTGTCCGACAGGATGGTCGAGTAGCTGGCGACCGGGTTCTTGATCTTCTTCGGGTTGTAGGTGATCGGGAACGCGCCGAACACGTACGGCAGGCCGTAGCGCGTGCTGCCGATGACGTTGCCCGCGGCCCGGAACGTCGGGTCGACCTGGTCGAGCCCCTGGATGCGGCTCTCGTCGATCGGGACGATCACCTTGCTCTGGCTCAGCTGCGGGAGGTAGGTGCGGTTGACCGCGACGATGTCGACCTGCTTGCCGCCCCCGGCCTTGAGCTTGGCGAACAGCTCGTCGTCGGAGCCGACCAGCGACACGTGGACCTTGATGCCCGTCGCCTGCTCGAAGCCCTTGACGATCTTCGGCGAGGCGTAGCCCTCCCACGTCAGGAGGTTGATCTCCTTGGCGCCCTTCGCAGCCGCCGTCGCGCTGCCGGCGTCCTTCTTGGTGCTCGAGCCGCCACACGCGCTCAGCCCGAGCGCCGCGACCGCCGCGATCGCCAGCGTGAGCTTCTTCGGGGTACTGGTCATGTCCTCAGCTCCTCTCTTGGATGCCGGAGCCGTCGGCCGGTCCGGGTGCCGCGTTGCCGTCGCCGGCCGCGTCCACGACGCGCACCGGCAGCCCCAGTCCCGGCGCGCCCGCGCCGGACTGGACGAGGTCGGGGGCCAGCCGCGCCAGCCACTCCAGCGCCACCGCCGCCCGGTGGACCTTCTCCCGCGCGATGGCGATGGCCTCGGCTTCGAGGTGCACGCCGGCGGGATACAGGGGGGTGGAGTTGCGCAGGCCGAACTTCGCGTACAGCGGCGCGCCGGCGCGGACGATCTCGCCGATCTCCTGGCTGCGCACGACGCCGCCGAGCGCGTCCGGGGTCTCGAGGTAGAGGTCCAGCGGCAGCGTGCTCGCCGCGCGCATCTCGGCGATGTCGGCGTGCGTCAGGTCCGACGGCAGGTTCACCGTCGTCGCGCCGCAGCGCTCCAGCAGCTGCAGGGTCGCCGGGTTGGACGGCGCGACCGAGACCGAGATCTTCCACACGCACTCGGCGGGCAGCTCGCCGCTGAGGCGCATGTCCTCGATGACCGTCAGCAGTCCGGCGTCGGCGATCAGGAACGACCGGATGCCGGCCTCGCAGGCGCGGCGGATGTCCTCGATGCCGTAGCTGAGCTGCCGCATCCCGCGCAGCTCGCCGTACTGGCCGGCGCCGTCGTCGGAGCGCGCGTGGGCGCCGACGTCGAAGCCGGCGCGCGGGCCGACGAACAGGCAGACCTCGATGCCGGCCTCGGCCCCGAGGTGCGCCATCTCGCGCAGCTCGGACTCCTTGAGCACCATCGCGCCCGAGCCCTGCGAGACGCGGTTGACGCAGATGCCGTGCTCGCGGGCGGCGTCGATCACCGCGGCGAGGACGCCGGGCGACTCGACGCTGGGGATCTCGACGCGGAAGTGCGCGCCGTCGGGGAACCGATGAGGGCTGGGCGGTGCTGCGACGGCGGTGGGCAGGCCGAGCCGCTCGATGACGGGCTCGACGCTCACGCGCGTCGCTCCCCGGGGTGGTCGTACAACTGCTCTCCCTTCGAGAGGTCCAGGATCTGGGGGCGCGCGGGCAGGCCGGGCGCGGGCGAAGTCAGGGGCCAGGTGCCCGTGTCGGTCAGGCACTCGAGGCCGTCGCGGCCGACCAGGAACGTGTCCTCGGCCTTGCCGCCGCCGGCGACGCTCGGGTTGAACGCGACGGCGTGGCCGGCCTCGACCGGCGCGGCGAACCAGCGGCTCGTGCGCTGGTCGGGGGCGATCTCCCACTCGCGCTGGCGATATCCGACCGGGCCGCCCTGGTAGTGGTCGCGCCACGCCTCGGGCTCGCCGACCTCGGCGTAGCCCGCGCGCCCGGCGTCCAGGACGTCGCCGAACGTCGCCCCCGGCCGGCACGTCGCGAGCATCCGCGCCTCGACGAGCTGCGCCGCGCCGTACGAGGCGGCCAGGGCCGGGGCCACCGGGCCCGCCGACGCGAAGCGGGTCAGCGCGACGTGCAGGCCGTCGCGGGCGCCGACGACCACGGCCATGGCGAGCCGGTCCATCGGCGCGCCCACCGGCACCGGATGCCGGAAGCGCTGCACGCGGTCGTCGCCGCCGACCAGCAGGCAGGCGGGGAACACGCCGGCGCGCTCGAGGTCGCCGGCGATGCGGGCGGCGAGCTCGCGGTCGCGCTCGCCCGGGCGCCAGGCGGCGACCGCGGCCTCGAGCGCCCGCGCGGTGTCGCCGGCGAGCGCCCGCAGCCGCTCCTGCTCGACGTCCTCGAGGCGCAGCCGCAGCGCGGTCAGGTCGTCGTCGGCGTCGACGCCGAAGGCGGGATGGCCGTCGGAGGCCAGGCGGTCGCGCGGGACGCCGGCGAGCTTCTCGGCGGCGCGGATCGGGGCATCGGCCTCCGACCACGGGACGGCCACCGCGGTGAGCCCGAGCGCCGTGAGCGGCTCCTCGGCCTCCAGGCGCGGCAGCTCGACGCCGGTGGTGATGAGCACGGCCGCAACCGGCGTGACGAGCGCCCACACGAGGCCGACCGCCGCGCCGCGCTCGATCGGGTCCTCGAGGCCGGCCGTCAGCCAGGCCAGCGGCCCGGGCGCGGTCAGCACGACGCCGGCCACGCCCGCGCCGTCCATCCAGCCGCGGACGCGCGCCAGCTTGCCCGCGACCTCCGTCGCGCGCTGCGCCGTTGCGCCCCTCATCCGCGGGCGATCACGATCTCGCGCCCGTGCGCGGGGACCGCCAGGACGGGGTCGGTGCGGGGATCGCTGAGCGCGGCGGTCAGCGCGCCGAGGTCGCCGGTGTTGCCGGCGAACATGTCCCAGTGCAGCGGCACGAGCGTGCCCGCGCCGAGCCGGCGCGCGAGCGCGACGGCCTCGGCGGGCTCGAGGTTGCCGGCGATGTCCTGCGCCTCGCGCTCCGGCGTTCGGCCGTTGATCGGCAGCAGCGCGACGTCGACTGCCAGGCCGTCGAGGGCGGCATCGATCTGCGGGCAGTCGATCGTGTCGCCGGCGTGGTAGATGCGCACCGGGCCGTCGACGTGAAAGCCCGAGAAGATCGGCCGGGCCGGGTCCGACAGGAAGTAGTCGGCGGGCGGCACGGTGACCGCGTGCATCGCCGGGGTGAGCGTGATCCGCCACGGACCGTGCTCGACCTGCTCGCCCACCCGCAGGCCGATCACCCGCGCGGCGGTGCGCTGGGCCGCGAGCGCCGCGATGCCGGCCGGGACGACGAGCCGCGAGTCGGGCGACAGCGCAGCGAGCACCTCGTCGTCGAGGTGGTCGTAGTGCGCGTGGGTCACCAGCACGCACACGCCCGGAAGCGCGGCGAGCGCCCGGGCCGTCAGCACGGCGGGGAAGCGCCGGGCGGGGTGCGCGGTCACGTACGGGTCGATGACGAGGGTCTCCTCGACGCCGGGCGCGGAGATGACGAAGCCCGCCTGGCCGAGCCAGCGGAGCCGTGCGGAAGGGTGATCGAAGGGCGGCAGAAGCATGGGTCGTGGTGAACGCTGCGTTCGGGAGTACCGAACGGCGTTCTAGGAATTTCCGCAGCCTTCCAGACCCGATGCCCCGCCGTCAAGGGCCTCGTGGTGCAGGATTCTGAATTCCGTCCTGCCGTTCGGTAGCATCGAACGAGAGATGGACAACGAGCGCTACCTCGTCAAAAGCGTGGATCGGGCCCTCACAACGCTCGAGGAGCTGGCTGGGGCGGGACCCGACGGGCTGACCGTCTCGGAGGTCAGCAAGCAGCTCGGTGCCTCCAAGAGCACCACCTTCGCGCTCCTGCAGACCCTGTTGGCCCGCGGCTTCGTCGCCGACTCCGGCGAAGGCGCATCGCGGCGCTATCGGCTCGGGATGGCGCTGGCGCGTCTCGGCGACCGGGTCGTCTCGCAGATCGCGCTGCGCGACGTCGCGATGCCGATCCTCCACGAGCTCACCGAGGCCACGGGGCTCACCTCGCGCCTGGCCGTCATGGAGGAGGCCTGGGCGGTCGTCATCGGCCGCGTCGACACGCCGGGCGCCGTGCGCTTCACCTCCCACCTCGGCCGCCGCGAGCTGCCGCACTGCTCCGGCGTCGGCAAGGCGCTGCTGGCCACGCTGCCCGAAACCTCGGTGCGCGAGCTCGTCGCGATCACCGGCCTTCCGCGCCGGACCGACAAGACGCTCACCGATCCTGAGCTGCTGTTGCGCGATCTCTCCGGTGCCCGCGACCGCGGGTACGCGGTCGACGACGAAGAGGACGCAGAGGGCGTGTTCTGCGTCGGCGCCGCCTTCACCGACCACCGCGGGCAGGCCGCCGGCGGCATCAGCGTCACCGGCCTCAAGCTCGACCTCCCGGCGTGGCGCATCCACCAGCTCGGCGAGACCGTCCGCACGCACGCCGACCGCATCTCGACGGCGCTCGGCGTGCCGCCCGGCGCCTGATCCCAACCCCCGAGGCAAGGACTCCATGACCCGTCGCGCCCTGGTCGTCACCCGACCATTCGAGATCGCCGTCCTCCAGCGGCCGCCGCTCTCCCCCGGCCCCGGCGAGGTGCTCGCGCGGCCGGCCTTCGTCGGGATGTGTGGCACCGACGTCGAGCTTCTCGAGGGTTCGGTCGACCCCGACTTCGTGCGTTACCCGCTGACCCTGGGCCACGAGTGGTCGGGCATCGTGGAGGCCGTGGGCCCCGGCGTGACCGGCGTGACACCGGGCGACGCGATGGTCGCCGAGGGGATCATCCCCTGCGGGGCGTGCGAGGCGTGCCGGCGCGGCGCCACGAACGTCTGCGAGACCTACGACGAGCTCGGCTTCACGCGCGAGGGGGCGGCCTCGGACCAGATCGTCGTCCCGGCCCGACTGGTCCATCGCCTGAGCCCCGGCGTCCCGCTGCTCGACGGTGCGCTGATCGAGCCGGCCTCCGTGGTGCTGCAGGCGCTGCAGAAGGTCGGCGTCTTCCCCGGCGACCGGGTCCTGGTGCTGGGCGACGGCACGATCGCCCTGCTTGCCGTACAGCTGGCCGCGCTGTGGTCACCGGCGACGATCGCGGTCGCCGGAAGGCGGCCGGAGCAGCGCGACCTCGCGCTGGGGGCCGGCGCGACGACGTTCGAGACGACGACAGATCCGGCCGCAGACGGCGGCGGCTTCGACCTCGTCATCGAGGCCGCGGGCGCCGCGGACGCCATCCGGCGGGCCGTGCGCTCCGCGCGCCGCGGCGGTCGCGTCGCGCTGCTCGGCTACGCGGGCGCGGGTGTCGACGTCAGCCTGCCGGTCGACGACCTCGTCAACGACGACCTGACCATCGTCACGAGCTTCGGCTACACCGCCGCGGCCTGGCATCGGGTCGTCGCGCTCGTCAACGCCCGCGCGATCAGCCCGGGCACCCTCGTCACGCACCGCTTCAGCCTCGACGACCACGCCGACGCCTTCGCCGCGCTGCGCGACGCCGAGGGACCGCGCGGCAAGGTGATCCTCGAAGTGGGCCGCCCCTGATGCTTCGTCTACGCCGCCACCGCCACACGGGGTGGGCAACACCTACAAGCTGAAGTCCTCGTAGCAATCGCTCTCGCGACCTACACCACGTCCTTAACGACGAGGACCCGCCGAAGACGGGTCCTCGAGAACGGCGGCAAGCTCCGAGGTCTCGGGCTACAGGACCTCACGCTCGCGCACGACCGTCGTCCCGCCGGCGGCGCGGTCGCGCCACAGGCTGGCGGCGAACAGCGAGATCAACAGCCCGATCACGCCCACGATCATGAGGATGAGACCGACCGTGTGGATGCTGAAACCGCTCGTCGAGACGTGAACGGCGAAGCGCAGAATCGCTCCGACGGCGATCAGCAGGATGGAAGTTCCGATGCCCATTGGGATCTCCTTTCGTGGTGAAGCAGCCGGTCCACCACCGCACCGGCAGCTGCTCGTAGAGGTACCCGGCCGATGTGGCCTTCACTCGTACCGGATGCTGGGAAGACCCTGAGCCGGCAGCTTCCGCGGCCGCCTGCTCGTCCTGACCTTCCCCGACGACGTCACGGCCGTCATCACTCGCGACCCTAACTCGACGTCTTCCGCCCGCCCGCAGACTTGCCGGCGGCAGACCGCGTGCTCGCCGCCTGAGCTGATTTCTTCAGCGCTGTACCGGCGGCCTTCGCCGCGGAGCCCGCGGTGTGCGCCGCGCGCTTCGCCGTCGCCTTGGCGTCTGAGCCGGCGTCCTTCGCGGCGTTCTCCTTCCGAGTAGCGGCGGCCTTCTTCGCTGCCTCGGAACGCTGGGCCTTCGTCTGCTGAGCCATGAGTGCTCCTCTTTGGTCGAGCTGGCGGGTGCCGGGGCCAGTACCCCGCCCGGCAGCACCTCACACGACCTCGTGGCTTCTCCGAAGCACCGGCGTGTGGAACCGAGGCAGCGGCGCTTGACGCCGGCGACGCGTACGTCAGCGCAGCACGATTCCTCGAGGCCTCGGGTGCGTACGTCATGTGGCACGCAGCGCCTCGGTCGGCGGAAGGCGCGCGCGGCGCGTACGGCCGGGTAGACGCCCGCGATCGCGCCGACGGCCAGCGCGACGCCGACGCCGCCACCGAGCGCGCTGAGGGGGACGATGAGCGACCTACCCCACGAGACCACGGCGGCAGGATGTTCACGGGCACAATTCCGTCCCTGAAGGGCACGACGGCGAGTATGATTGCGGGGCTTCACGGTCGGTATCTGGTGTGCGACCCATCGCGCCGAGGACGGATGCAGACACCCGAGTTCCACATTCACGTCGCTGACGACGGACCGCTGCTCACCCTCGCCCTCACCGGCGAGCTGGACCTCGACGCGGTCGACGAGGTCCAGGAAGCCCTGGCTGCGCATCTCGGCGGCCGACAGGCGCTGGTGATCGACCTCAGCGGCTTGACGTTCATGGACTCCTCGGGCATCAACCTGATGATGAACCTCTGGAACCGCCGCGACGGCACCGCCGTCGCGTTCGTGGCGCCCGGCGACGAGGTGGGGCGCGCTCTGGAGATCTCCGGCGTCAAGGAGCTGTTGACGTGGGTCGGCGACCCCGCCGACGCTCTCGGCAACATCCGCCAGTAGTCCCGCCCAGCCGCCCGTGGTCGCTGCACTCACGCGATGGCAAATGCGCTGCGGTCCGGCGTAGGGTGCGCACATGCCACAGCAGGGTCGTTGGGTCCGGGCGCTGCGCGACGCCGCCCCTGTGCTCCTGGCGCTTGCGCTGTGCCCGCTCGGGGCGATGGCGGCGCCCGGGCGTGGCGGTCCGTTGGAGCGCATGCAGGACTTCATCGGCGTGGAGCGCGCGTTGGGGCTGTTCGTCGAGCCGTCCGTGCACGCATGGGTGGCGGCCCGGCCGCGCCTGCTCCACGCGCTGGAGCTCTCCTACGTCGGTGTGCATCTTCCGGTCACGCTGGGCGTCTTGGTGTGGGTGTGGGTTACGCGCCCGCAGGCCTTCCGGCTGGCGCGCAACACGTTCGTGGCCGCGCAGACGCTCTGCGCGGTTGGGTACTTCGTCGCGCCGACGGCGCCGCCGCGGATGGTCGCGGGACTCGGGTACTCGGCCGCCGCGGGGCCCGGCGACCATGGCATCGGCAGGCTCGCCCAGAGCCCTTACGCCGCGATGCCCAGCGCCCACACGGCCTTCGCGCTGATCGCAACGGGCATCATCTTTGCCCTTGCCCGGTCACGCCCCGTGCGCCTGATCACGCTGCTCTACCCGCCCGCGGTGCTGACCGAGATCGTCGCGACGGGCAACCACATCTGGCTCGACGCCGCCGGCGGAGCCGCCGCCGCATCGATCGGATTCGCGCTCGCCCTCTGGCTCGAGCGACGCCACCGGCCTGGCCTGTCGGCCACGCAGCCACGCACCGTCGCGGTCACCGTCGGCATCGAGCAGCCGTGACTCGCAGAACGCGACTACGGCGCCTGCTCCGGTGCCGGAGCTGCCGCACGTGCTCGACCGCCTCACGCGCTCAGCGATCACCCAGCGCGCACACAGCTTCATAACCACCGCAACTGTCGTCCGGTCCCCGGTGTTTCATTGCCGAATCTGATCGACCAGGCCGAGTTCCACCGTCTCCGGACGGTGGGAACGGGGGACCCAATCGGGCCGGCGGTGCCGGTCCTGGGGCGAATCGCCGCAGTCCATGCGGCGTAGCGCATTGCGCGAGCCCGTCAGCTCACCTCGTAGGCCGCCACCCACCCGCACGAGGAGCACCCCAGATGGACGCCAGCGCCCGCATGACCACGGACGGCCTGCTGCCCGACGACTGCTTTGCGATCTTCGCCAAGCCGCCCGGACTGCGCGACCTCGCCACCCCCGAGGTGTGGGAGCACTCGCTGGCCCGCTCGCGCCGGCGCCGCCAGGCGGCCGCTGCCCGCGTCATCGCGTTGCCGAAATCCGCCACCGCGCGCATCTCGGCCGCGCTGATCGCGGCGGGCATCTTCGGCCAGTCCGGCACGCTCCTCGGCGCCGCCCAGGCCGCGCAGACGACCACCACGACCAACGGCGGCAGCCTGCAGACCGGATCGCGCGGCGACGCGGTGGCCGCGGCGCAGCGCGCGCTCGGGATCTCCGCCGACGGAGTGTTCGGCACGCAGACGCGCAAGGCCGTCCGGGCCTACCAGCGCGCCCACGGCCTCACGATCGACGGGCGCATCGGCCCGATGACCCGGGCCGCGCTGGGCCTGTCGTCGACCTCGGCGACGACCGTCGGGCACACCGCCAACGTCGCGAGCACGACCACGTCGCGTGCCGCAGACCTGCCGGCGTCGACCACCATCGCGGTCCAGCAGGCGCTCGGGATCTCCGCCGACGGCGTGTTCGGCACGCAGACGCGCAAGGCCGTCCGGGCCTACCAGCGCGCCCACGGCCTCACCGTCGACGGCGTCGCGGGGCCGCAGACGCTGGCGTCGATGGGCGTCACGGCGACGACGAGCACCACCGCCACCGCGCGCAGCGCCGACACGACCGCCACGAGCACGACGACGACCCCGGTCTCCTCGACGGCCGGCGGCGGCGGCGCGGCCGCGGTCGCCGCCGCCGAGTCGAAGATCGGCGCGCCGTACTCCTACGGGTCCAGCGGCCCGAGCTCGTTCGACTGCTCAGGGCTCACGAGCTGGGCGATGCGCCAGGCCGGCATCACGGTCCCGCGCACGAGCTTCGCGCAGTTCGGCGCCGGAAGCGCGGTCAGCAAGGGCAACATCCAGGCCGGCGACCTGGTGTTCTTCAACACCGCCGGTCCGGGCGCCTCCGACGTCGGGATCGCGACGAGCGCCACGACCGTCGTCTCGGCCACCACCCACGGCGTGATGAGCCACGCGATCTTCGACAGCTACTGGGGCTCGCACTTCGTGGGCGCGCGCCGGGTGGCATAGGGCCGGGGACGCCGCGACCAGCCGTGACGCCTCGACGTGCGCGCTCGAGGCAACGTGACAGCGCGCGGCTTCTGGCTCCCGGGTGCCGGCCTGGCGAGCTAGCCGCGCGCGGAGCAGCTCGCGATGCGCTCGAGCAGCACGGAGCGCTCGCGTGCGTTCTGCGTGAGCGTGAGGGCGCGCTCGAACTCGGCGCGCGCGTCGGCGAGCCGGCCCAGCTTCTCGAGCAGGTCGCCGCGGACGGTCGGGAGGAGGTGATAGCCGCTCAGGGCAGGCTCCTCGGCGAGGTCGTTGACGAGCCGTAGCGCCTGAGCCGGCCCGAACGCCATGCTGACCGCGACGGCGCGGTTGAGGTCCACGACCGGCGACGGCGCGACCTGGGCGAGGCCGTCGTAGATGGCGACGATGCCCACCCAATCGGTGTCCTCCGCCGCCCGCGCGCGAGAGTGGCAGGCGGCGATCGCGGCCTGCAGCGTGTACGTGCCGACGGCGCCACCCGCCGAGTAGGCGCGTTCCAGCGCCGCGAGTCCGCGGCCGATCAGCATCCAGTCCCAGCGCGAGCGGTCCTGGTCGAGCAGGAGGATCGGCTGGCCGTCCGGCCCGGCGCGCGCGCGAGCCCGTGACGCCTGGAGCTCCATCAGCGCGGACAGCCCGTGCACCTCCGGCTCTCGCGGCAGCAGCGCGGCCAGCATGCGGCCGAGCCGGAGCGCCTCCTCGAGCAGCTCGGGGCGCAGCCACTCGTCACCGGCGGTGGCGGCGTAGCCCTCGTTGAAGATCAGGTAGATCACCTCCAGCACCGACGCGAGCCGCTCGTGCAGCTCGCCACGCTCGGGCACCTCGATCGGCACGCGGGCGGCGGACAGCGTGCGCTTCGCGCGCACG
>JAWVGD010000062.1:0-4011 GCA_033855515.1 Baekduia sp. | reverse complement strand
GCACGCCCTTGGGGATCCGGGCCCCGAGCGCCTGGAACTTCTTCGGGTTCTCCAGGAACTCCTTGATCTCGTGGAGCTCCTCGACGGCCTCGTCGACGCCCGCGACGTCCCGGAAGGTGATCTTCGGCGAGTCGACCGACATCCGCTTGGCGCGGGACTTGCCGAACGACATGACCTTCGAGCCGCCGCCCTGGACCTGGTTCATCAGGAAGATCCAGAAGGCGATGAAGATGACGAACGGCAGCACGTACGTCAGCAGCCCCAGCCACGCGCTCGTCTTGCGCGGCTCGATGTTGTAATCGTTGATCAGGTGCTGCTTCTTGGCCGCCTCGAGCTGGCTGTTGAGGCGGTCTGCGGCCGCGTTCTCATAGCCGGTCTCGTACTTCTTGTTGCCGGCCTTCAGCGTCACCGAGATGCTGTTGTCCTTCGTCTTGAGGACGGCCGTCTTCACCTGCCCGGCCTGCAGCTGGGTGATGAAGTCGCCATACGTCGGCGGCGCTTTGGTGTCGCCCGTGGAGATGAGCTTCTGGGCGAAGAAGGCCAGCACCACCACGATGAGGATGGGGAAGGCGGCGCTCTTGAAGAACCTGCTCATGAGGGGTGCTTGGAGGGCTTTCGCATCGGCCGGGAAAGGCTTGAGGGTACCAGGGGCGATGACACCGCCCGCCGGGTCCTACGTTGCTCGTCGGCAGATGGATGCCCGGACCGTAGCCCGGTCGCCCATCTAGTCCTCGATCGTCAACGCGGCGACGTACGGGAGGTTGCGGTAGCGCTCGGCGTGATCGAGGCCGTATCCGATCGCGAACTTGTCGGGGATCTCGAAGCCCACGTAGCGCGTCGGCAGCTCGACCTTGCGGCGGTCGGGCTTGGTCAGCAGCGCGCAGACCTCCAGCGAGGCCGGGTCCCGCGCCCCGAGGTTGCGCATGAGGTATTGCAGCGTCAGGCCGGAGTCGACGATGTCCTCGACGATCAGGACGTCGCGCCCGGCGATCGGCCGGTCGAGGTCCTTGAGGATCCGCACGACGCCGGAGGAGTCGGTCTCCGAGCCGTAGGACGACACGGCCATGAAGTCGACCTCGCACGGGATGTCGATGTGGCGCATGAGGTCGGCCAGGAAGAAGACCGCGCCCTTCAGCACGCACACGAGCAGCAGGTCGCGTTGGCCGTAGTCGATGGAGATCTGGGCTCCGAGGTCGCGGACCTTCTGCTTGAGGTCGTCGGGCTGGACGAGGATCTCGCCGATCTGGGGGTCCCGCATCAGGTCGGCAAGCTAACGCTTCGGCGCTCGCGCGGGCGTGCGCCCCACCCGCACCACCCCGCCGGCGACCGTCGCGCGGGCCCCGTCGCCGAGGTCGAGGGCCCCGTCGTCGCCCAGCGCCAGCACGTCGTCCAGGCGCGTGGCCGCCCGCGGGCACAGGCGGCCGGTGGCGTCCTCGGCCAGGCGGCGCAGCACGAGCCGCGCCAGCGCCGGCGCCAGCGCGGCGAGCCGGTCGCGCCCCAGGCCGTCACTGCCGTCCAGCGTGGCCGCGACGACCTCGTCGAGCACGGCGGCCTCGTCGCGCAGGAGCGCCGCGGTCCGCAGGACGTTGCGCTCGGCCTGCTCGTCGACGGCGCGCAGCGCCGGCAGGAGGCCCTCCCGGACCCGCGTGCGCGCGAAGGCGGGATCGAGGTTCGTGGCGTCCTCGCGCCAGGCCAGCCCGCGCTCGATGCACCACGCGGCCGTCTCGGCGCGGGTCGCCTCCGCGGCCAGCAGCGGGCGCATGAGCCGCGCCGGCGGGCCGAGCTCGACCTCCATGCCCAGCAGCGCCCGCCGCCCCGGGGAGACCGCCAGCCGGTAGAGGATCGTCTCGACCTGGTCGCTCAGCGTGTGTCCGGCCGCCAGCCGCGCGCCCGGCCCGGCCGCCGCGACCAGCCGGGCCCCGGCGGCGTAGCGCAGCTCTCGCGCCCAGGCCTGGAGGTTGCCGCCGGCCGCCGGCCGCTCCGGCGCCCGCTGCACCTCCAGCGCCACGCCGAGCCGGTCGCAGAGCGCCGCGCAGTGCGCCGCGTCGGCGTCGGAGGCCGCGCCGCGCAGGCCGTAGTCGACGTGCAGCGCCCGCACCGCCGCGGTGCCCGCCAGGAGCACCGCCAGGTCCAGCAGGCAGGTCGAGTCGCGGCCGCCCGAGAGCAGGACCACGACCGGCGGCCCGCCGGAGGGCAGGAGCCCGGTCGCCGCCACCCGCTCGGCGAGGTCCATCGGCTCAGCCCGCCTTCCGGCGCGCGAGGAACAGCTCGGTGCTGGCCGAGAAGCCCTTCAGGCGCACCTCGCCGATGCGCTCGAAGTCCAGGCCCGGGCGCGCCTGGGCGACCATCGGCCGGGTCACGAGCACCTCGCCCCCGGCCGCCCGGGCCGCGACGCGGGACGCCTGGTTGACCTCGCGGCCGTAGTAGTCGCCGTCGCGGTACAGCGTCTCGCCGTGGTGCATGCCGATCCGTGGCAGCGGCCGCTCGGTGTGGGTGGCCTGGAACGTGACGCCCCAGTCCAGCAGCGCCCCCGCGTCGGAGCCCACGACCATGACCTCGTCGCCGATGGTCTTGATGATCCGCGCGTCCTCGGGCAGCGACAGCTCGACCTGCTCGACGAAGCGCTCCACGGTGCTCACCGCCTCCTCGTCGCCGACCTCCTCGGTCAGCCGCGTGTAGCCCGCGAGGTCGGCAAAGGCGATGGCCACGCGCATGCGACCGAGGTCGAGCGGCCCGTCGCCGAGGTCGGCCTCCATGTGGCCGATGACGTCCTGCTCGATGAAGTGCGCCAGGAACCGGTTGTGGGCGTGCTCCATGATCGGCGAGGCCAGCGGAAGGATCTCGCGGGCCAGGCCCTCCATCTCCTCGGCCATCTCCCAGCCCGGCACGCCGTCGCGCATGAGCGGCTCGTGCACGTAGAGGTGAAACAGCCGGACCTCGGCGTCGGCGATCTGCGACATCGCGGTCCCGTAGACGCGCACGAGCTGCAGGAACGCGACGAGCGGCAGGCCCGCCGCCAGCACCGCGGCCGAGTAGCGCAGCAGCTGCACGTCGTCGTCGGTCAGGTGCTCGAGGTTGTGGGCGCCGAAGCCCATCGACAGGAAGATGCGCTCGATCAGCGCGGCCTCCAGCCCGGTCTCGCGCGCGGCCGTCTCCACGGTCCAGGTCGCGGGCGCGTCGGGCAGCAGGCCCTCGATATAGCTCGAGGCGAGCTTGCCGCTCTGGGTCGCCTCCCGGATCTCCCTGAGCGAGTGCCCGCGCTCGCGCAGGCGGGCGACGACGCGGGCGTGGGCGATCGAGGCGGCGGTCATCGTCCCATCGGCCTCGGCCGGCACGAGGCCCGAGCCGACCCACCGGCGCAGGGTCGTGGGCGTGACGCCCACGCGCCGCGCGACGTCGGCGAGCGTCGGCCCGCTCACCCGGGCCCTCGCAGATCAACGGCGGGGTCGTCGAGACCCCGCCGTTGTTCGCGGGCACGGCCCGCGTCGTGGCCGGCGATGCTCGTCGAGTCGACGGCGGCACCTTGCGGACGGTTTCGAGCCATCCACTGCCCGGCCTTGTAAGTGGTACGGGTACGCCCGTTTCGATCAGTTGTCAAGCTCACCGGAAAGCACCCTGACGTTCGATCAGACTTTGGTGGACCATCGCCTGGATCCGCGCCCGAACGGCCTCGGCGACCTCGAGCACGGTGCCGCGGTCCTCGGCGGCGCCGGGGCCCAGGCCTGCGAGGTCGATCGGCGCCCCGAACGCGATCCGCCAGCGCGACGGCAGCGGGATCGCCCCGAGCGGCCCCAGCAGCGGGAACGTCGGCGTGATCGGGATGTGCGGCGCCCCGAGCAGCCGCGCGACGCCCGGCAGCTCGCCGAGCTTGGGGTAGATCTCCTCGCTGCCGACGATCGCGACCGGCACGACGGGCGACCCGGTGCGCAGCGCCAGCTCGACGAAGCCGCCGCGCCCGAAGCGCTGCAGGCGGTAGCGCTCCGACCACGGCTTGCCGACGCCCTTGGCGCC
>JAWVGD010000061.1:0-13426 GCA_033855515.1 Baekduia sp. | reverse complement strand
CGTGTGGATCATCGTCTACAGCAGCCTGTTCCTACCGCGCAGAGCCGTCCACCTGCACGCCGCGCTCATCACGGTCGGCTTCGGGCTGGGCCTCCTGGCGACCGGGCTGCCGGAGACGCTCGCCGCGTGGGTGCTCGTCTCCGGGACGGTGTGGGGCTCGGGGCACGCCCTGTCGCGGCTGGCCGAGCGGGTGCGCCGCCACGCCGAGACCGACCACCTCACCGGGCTTCTGAACCGCCACGCGTTCATCGCGGCGGCCGAGCGCGAGCACGAGCTCTCGGGCCGCACCGGTGGCCGGCTCGCCGTCGTGGTGATCGACCTCGACGACTTCAAGACGGTCAACGACCGCAACGGCCATGCCGCTGGCGACCGGCTGCTCGCCGAGCTCTCGGGCGCCTGGCAGGGGGCGCTGCGGCCGGCCGACATCCTGGCCCGCCACGGCGGCGACGAGTTCGCGCTCGTCCTGCCGGCCACGTCGGAGGAGGGCGCCGCCCGCGTGGTGGCGCGCCTGCACGCGGCGCACCCGATGGCGTGGTCGGCCGGCGTGGCGGACTGGCCGCGCACGGCCACGCTCGACGAGGCGCTGGCCCAGGCCGACGCGCGGCTCTACGAGGTCAAGCGGTCGCGGTCGGACCGCCGCGCGGGCGCGACCGCGCAGGAGGGCCGCGCCGAGCCGGCCGCCTGAGCGCGCGCGGGGAACCTGGCCCTCTGGGCCAGTGTTCCCCTACGCGGTGGTCCGTGACCCGCCGCGGGTTTCGCCCCCTGGGCGAACACCCGCAAGGGAACCTGGCCCTCTGGGCCAGTGTTCCCCTACGCCGGCTGCGAGGCGCGCGTGCCGGCGGCGCGCAGGTCGTCCTGCGTCCACGCCTCGGCGAGGCGCACGATCGTCGCCGCCGCCGCGGCCATGTCGTGCAGCGACGCCCACTCGCGCACGGAGTGGAAGTCGTGAGCGCCCGTGAAGACGTTGGGCGTCGGAAGCCCCATCGCGCTCAGGCGCGAACCGTCGGTCCCGCCGCGGATCACGGTGCGGCGCGCCTCGAGCCCTTCGGCGCGGATCGCGCGCTCGGCCGCCTCGACGACCTCGGGGAACGGCTTCAGGTGGCTGTGCATGTTCGGGTACTGATGGTGGACGTCGACCTCCAGCCGCGCCCGCGGCTCGGCGCCGACGATCCGCTCGGCGGTGTCGCGCACGAGGTCGATGTGCTGCTGGAGCAGGTTGTCGTCGAAGTCGCGGATGATCGCGGTGACCGTCGCGCGCTGCGCGTCGCCGCCGATCCCGTAGGGGTGGACGTAGCCCTCGCGGCCGTCGGTCGTCTCCGGGGTCAGGCGGTCGGCCGGGAGCGCCGCGACGATCTGCGCCGCCAGCCGCGTCGCGTTGACCAGGATGTCCTTGGCGAAGCCGGGGTGGATGTCGACGCCGTGGATCGTGAGCTTGACCTCGGCGGCCGTGAACGTCTCGTCCTGCAGCTCGCCCACCTCGCTGCCGTCCATCGTGTAGGCGGCGAAGGCGCCGAAGCGCTCGACGTCGAACAGCGTGGCGCCCTCGCCGATCTCCTCGTCGGGCGTGAAGCAGACGCGCAGCGTCGGCCGCGGGAGCTCGGGGTGCGCGGCGAGGTAGCTGACGGCGGTGACGATCTCGGCGACGCCGGCCTTGTCGTCGGCGCCCAGGAGCGTGTCGCCGCTGGAGCTGATGATGTCGTGGCCGACCTTGGCGGCCAGCGCCGGCGCGGTCGCCGGATCCAGGACCGTCCCGCCCTTGGGCAGCGGGATCGCGGCGCCGTCGTAGTCACGGTGCACGAGTGGCTCGACGCCCGCGCCCGGCGCGTCGGGGCTCGTGTCGACGTGCGCGATCAGGCCGATGACCGGCGCGTCGTCGACCGTCGCGGCCAGCGTCGCCACGACGTAGCCGTTGTCGTCGAGCGCGGCGTCGTCCAGGCCCGCGGCGCGCAGCTCGTGCACGAGCATCCGGCCGAGCTCGAGCTGGCCCGGCGTGCTCGGGCTCTGCGTGCGATCGCGCTGCGCGGTGGACTCGATCCGGACGTAGCGCGCGAAGCGCTCCAGCAGGCCCGGGGCGAGCTCCTCGGCGAGCGGCGACGTGTAAGGCGACGGCATCACCCCAGCCTAGTGTCCGGTCACGCCGCGACGGCGGCGGCCCGCGCGGCCACCGCGCGCCGTGCCTGCAGCCGCGGCCCCAGCGCCAGCAGCCCCATCGCCACGCCCGCCGACAGCACGGCGCCCGCCATCCAGGGCGTGGTCGCGCCGCCGTCGCCGAGCGCGGCCGCCCCCACCAACGGCGTGATCGTGAACCCCAGGCCCCACGTCAGCCCGTACGCGCCGGCGTAGCGGCCGCGCAGCGCCGGCGGCGCGAGCTCGGCGACCAGGCCCGGCCCCGTCGCGGCGTTGCAGATCTCGCCGAGCGTCAGGACCACCATCCCGAGCACGTAGCCGGGCGCGCCGTCGCTGACGGCGATGACGCCCATCGCGACCGCCGTCAGCGCGGCGCCGAGGCACAGCACCCGGGCGGGACGGCGGCGCAGCAGCATCGGCGCCAGCAGCGGATGCAGCACGACGATGGCCACGCCGTTGAGCGCGATGACGGCCCCGTAGGCCGAGGGCGGGTGGCCGTCGGCGTGCATCGCCAGCGGCAGGATCGTGAAGATCGACGCGTAGACGATCGCGACCCCGAGGTTGAGGCCGAAGTACGCCATCGCGACGCGATCGTCCACCACCGCGCCCCAGCCGGGCGCCGCCGCGTGATGGGCCACGAGCGGCCGGGTCTCCGGGATGCGGCGCCAGACGACCGCCGCATACGCCGTGCACGTGAGCGCATCGATCGCGAACAGCAGGCCGTAGCCGTGGGCGGCCAGCAGGCCGCCGGCGACGGCCGCCGCGCTGAACCCGAGGTTCACGGCCCAGAACAGCAGGCCCGACGCGCGGCGCCGGTCGGCGAGGACGACGACGTCGGCGACGGTCGCCTGCGCCGCCGGCCGGTAGAGCTCGGAGGTCAGGCCCACCAGCGCCGCCGCCACGGCCAGCAGCCACACGGGGTGCACGAGCGCCAGCAGCGTGATCGACGCGGCGCACCCGAGCAGCCCGCCGCAGAGCGTCGGGCGGCGCCCGACGCGGTCGGCGAGCGCGCCCCCGAGCGGCTGGGAGAGCACCGAGCCGGCGCCGGTCGCCGCCACCAGCCCGCCCGCGGCCGCCACCGAGAGACCGCGCTCGGTCGTGAGGTAGAGCGCCAGGAACGGGGTGACGAACGACCCGATCCGGTTGATCAGCGTGCCGACCCAGAGCGTCCAGAAGGTCGCCGGCAGCCCACCCGCCCACGTCCGCAGCGCCCGCCGGATCACCAGCGGACCGCGTGCCGCTCCATGACGCCCCAGCCGCGGGCGACCGCGACGCCGCCGGGCAGGCCGCCCGCGAACGTCCCGAACGGCTGGACGTAGTCGCTGGCCAGCACCCGGAAGTCGTCGCGGCGCGCGCGGCGTGCCTCCTCGGCGAAGCGCAGCTCCGTTCCGTCGGGCCACGTGATCGCGCTGAGGTCCGCGGCGAAGCCGGACGGCGCCGGCAGCTCGCGCGGCGACCCGGCGACCCAGACCGTGCGCTCGCTGCCCGTCGGCGCATCGTGCACGCCCTCGACGAGGTTCCACGCCAGCGGTGTGCCGTCGGCGCCCTCGCCGACGCCCGCACACCAGCGCCAGTCGGTGCGGCGCGCGTGGTAGCCGGCCGAGTCGTCGAGGAGGCCGCGCAGGTCGACGGCCCGCCCGTCCACCGTCCCGGTCGCCCGCACGGGCTGCTTGCGCGTCCAGATGTAGGAGTCGCCGTGGCGCGAGGTGACGGCCATCGGCTCGCCGTCGGGCGCCAGCCGGAGCTGCGCCGGGCCGAAGCGCGCCGCCGCGTCGCCGAGCAACACGCCGCCGGGCCGGAAGACCGTGCGCTCCCGCAGCGCGTGCCGGTCCCAGGTCGCCCAGAACGCCTGCGGCAGCCCCGCGATGCGGACCGTCGCGGCGCACAACATGAGATCGTCTCCGTACAGGCCGAGGTAGCGCCAGCGCTTCAGCGGGCGGCCGGCGCGCACGAGCGCCATCCGCGCCGGCGGGACAGCCAACCCGGTCGGGTGATCCCGGAGCGGGAGGGCTTCCAGTGCCGACATCGGGGGGTATGCTCCCAGACGGCGGTTGACTGACCAGTCAATCGCCACCCCAGGAGACCCGTGCGCGCCGCCGCCGTCCAACTCACCGCGACCGCCGACAAGGCCCAGAACCTCGAGACGGCCGACCGTCTCGTCCGCGCCGCCGCGGCCGACGGCGCGGCGCTCGTCGTGCTGCCGGAGAAGTGGTCGGTCCTCGGCCTGCCCGACGACCTGCGCACGGGCGCCGAGCCGCTGGACGGGCCGGCGCTGAGCTGGGCGCGCGCCACCGCGCGCGAGCTGGGCATCGACCTCGTCGCCGGCTCGATCGCCGAGCGGATCGAGGGCGCCGACCGCAACGCCAACACGTCGGTGCACGTCGGCCCCGACGGCACCGATCGCGCGACCTACCGCAAGATCCACATGTTCGACGTGCTCGTCGGGGGCCGGGAGTACCGCGAGTCCGACACCGAGGCCCCGGGCGACCGGATCGTCGCCAGCACCCTGGCCGACGGCACGCGGCTGGGCCTGAGCGTCTGCTACGACCTCCGCTTCCCGGAGCTCTACCGCCGCCTGGCGGTCGACGGCGCGACCGTGGTCGCGATCCCGTCGGCCTTCACCGAGCCGACGACCCGCGACCACTGGGAGGTCCTCCTGCGGGCCCGCGCGATCGAGAACCAGTCCTTCGTGATCGCCGCCAACCAGATCGGCCGCCATGCGCCCGGGCTGCGGACGGGTGGCCGCTCGATGATCGTCGACCCCTGGGGGCTCGTGCTCGCCCAAGCCCCCGACACCGAGACCTACGTGATCGCCGACCTGGACCTTGACCGCCTCGCGCGCATCCGCGCCGACCTGCCGTCGCTCGCCAACCGGCGCCCGGAGGTCTACGGCTGATGGCCACCGCCCGCAACGCGGCGGCCGCCGCCGAGAAGCGCCGCCTGATCCTCGACGCCGCCGTCCGCGTGTTCGCCCGTCAGGGGTTCCACACCTGCCGCGTCAGCGACATCGCCGACGAGGCCGGGGTCGCCTACGGGTTGGTGTACCACTACTTCCGCTCCAAGGACGAGGTGCTCGACACGCTCTTCCTGGAGCGCTGGGACATCATGTTGGAGGCGATCCGCGAGGTCGACGGCCAGGACATCCCCGCGCGCAAGAAGCTCGAGGCGATCGCGGGCTTCATCGTCGACTCCTACCGCCACGACCCCGAGTTGATGAAGGTCATCATCGTCGAGGTCACCCGGGCGGCGAACTCGTTCGGGCAGACCCACCTGGCCAAGATCACCGAGGCCTACAACCTGATCGGCGTGGTCGTCGAGAAGGCCCAGGCCTCGGGCGAGTTCCGCTCCGACATCTCGCCGCAGTTCGCCGCGATGGCGTTCTACGGAGCGATCGAACAGGTCCTCACCGGTTGGATCTTCGACTCGCTGCCGCAGTCCGCCGGCGGCTTCGACGAGGCCAAGCGGCTCATCGTCGAGACGATCTGCAGCGGACTCGACCGATAACCCGGGCCCGGTCCGGGTAGAGTCCGACCGCGATGCACCAGAACGATCTCGTCAAGCGTCTCGCCTGGTCCGGCCTGCTGGCGGCCTTCGGCGCGGCGGCCTCCATCGTGGCCTCCCGGCTCGCGGCGATCGCCTACCGCCGGATCTTCGACGAGGACCCGCCGGAGTGAGCGAGCACGACGTGACGCCGGAGCCCGCGCCTGTCGGCCACAAGCCGTCGGCCCCGGAGCCGACGCCCGTCGTCGGCGCCGGCGACGCCACGTGGGGTCAGCCCGCCGGCAGCGCGCTGCTGGACGGCGCCCCCGCGGGCGCTCCGGCCGACCCCAACCCGGAGAAGAAGGTCGGCGCCGCATTCGCGGGCGGGCTCGGCCTCGCCGTGTTCCTGAAGATCCTCGCCAAGCGCAAGCACGTTCGATGAACGATCAGCAACCGAACCTCATCAAGGCCATCCAGGACGTCAGCGAGCACGCGGCGGTCCTGGTCCGCGAGGAGATCGAGCTCGCCAAGGCGGAGATCACCGAGAAGGTCACCAAGCTCGGCAAGGGCGCGGCCGTCGCCACCGCGGCCGGGGTCTTCGTGCTCGGCGCGCTGGTGATGATCCTCTTCGGCCTCGCGTACTTCTTCTACTGGCTGATCCCGTTCCCGGACGGCCAGCCGTTCTGGGGCTTCTTCACGGTCGCCGCCCTGCTCCTGCTGCTCGCCGGGCTCGCCGGCTACGTCGCCATGCGCGCGTTCAAGGCGGGCTCGCCGCCGGCGCCGAAGATGGCCATCGAGGAGGCGCGGCTCATCAAGGAGACCGTGCAGTCGCAGAACCCGGAGACCACCGTCTGATGCCGCAGCGTTCCCCTGAGCAGATCCGGGCCTCCATCGAGACCAACCGGGCACAGCTCGCCGTGTCGCTGGAGCGGCTGCGCGGCGAGGTCGCCCAGGCCACCGACTGGCGCCAGCAGCTGCGCGACCATCAGCAGGAAGTGCTGATCGGCGCCGCGGTCGCGGGCTTCGTCATCGGCGGTGGGATCGCGGCCATCGGCGGCCTCCTGCGCCGCCGTCGTCGCCGGTAGCGGACCGTCCGCCCCCCGGCCTACGGTTCGGGACGCATGCGTCCGTCCGGTCCCGACATACCTGCACGCACCGTGCTGCGCGTGGTCACGATCGTGGTGGTCGCGGCGCTGGCGCTGTACCTCGTCTACCTCTTGCGCCGGCCGATCGGCTGGGTGCTGACGGCGGCGTTCATCGCGATCGCGCTGTCGGGTCCGGTCAACCGGCTCGAACGGCGGATGCGCCGCGGGTTCGCGATCACGCTGGTCTACCTCGGGCTCATCCTCGTCCCGGTCGGGCTCACCGCGCTCGTCGTGCCGCCGCTGGTCACCCAGGGCACGAACCTCGCGAGCGACCTGCCCAATTACGCCAACGACGTCCAGAGCTTCGTCAACAAGAACGAGCGGCTGCGCAAGCTCGACCAGAAGTACGACATCACGGGCTCGCTGAACAAGCAGGCGGCGACGCTGCCCGGCCGCGTCGGCGACGCGGCCAAGGTGCTGGGCGACATCGGCCTCGGGCTCGTCAACTCGATCTTCGCGCTGCTGAACATCCTCATCTTGAGCATCTTCATCCTGGCCGGCGGACGGGGATGGATCGACGCGGCGCTGCGCCTCAGACCGGAGGCCGAACGCACGCGCATGCGCCGCGTGCTGGACGACACCGCCTCGGCGGTCGGCGGCTACGTCCAGGGCGCGCTGACGATCGCGCTCATCGCCGGCATCCAGTCGTTCGTCGTGATGGAGCTGCTGGGCGTGCCGTTCGCGGCGCCGCTGGCGGTCCTGGCGGGGCTCGCGTCGCTCATCCCGCTGATCGGGGCGACCGCGGCGGCCATCGTCATCGGCCTCGTCACGCTCTTCAACGACTTCCCGACCGACACGATCATCTGGACGGTCTGGGCGATCGTCTACCAGCAGATCGAGAACAACATCATCCAGCCGCAGGTGCAGCGGCGCACCGTCCGGGTGCAGCCGTTCATCGTGCTCGTCGCGGTGCTGTTCGGCAGCACGCTGCTGGGGATCCTCGGCGCGATCGTGGCGATCCCGCTGGCCGCGTCGATCCAGATCCTCGTCAAGGAGTGGTGGGACTGGCGCCAGGAGAACCGCCTGGCCGCGATCGTGGATCCCGACACGCCCACGTCGGGCCCGGGCGGGGTGGGGCCGGGCGGTGGTCCGCCGCCGGGCGATGACGAGGACAACGGCGGCGCCGGCGTGATCCTGCCGGCGACCTGAGGCGCGGCGGCGCCCGGTCGCCTCGGGTGCCTCAGACCCCGAGCTCGGCCATCAGCGCGCGCGGCAGGCCGCCGGCGCCGATGAGCCCCGGCCCGACGTGCGTGCCGATGACGGGGCCGATCTCGGAGACGAAGACCGGGTCGGTGCCGAAGACCTCGCGTCCGCGCTCGACGAGCTTCTCGGCCTGCTCGGCGGCCTGGATGTGCTGGACCACCCAGCCGTCGGCGCCGTCGTCGTGGCGCGCCTTGAGGTAGTCGACCATGCGCTCGAACGCGCGGCTGCTGGTGCGGACGCGCTCGACCGGGGTGATCTCGCGGTCGATGGTCAGGATCGGCTTGATCTTCAGCGCGCCGCCGAGCCAGGCCTGCGCCGTGCCGATGCGCCCGCCGCGCTTGAGGAACTCCAGGGTGTCGACCGCGAACCAGATCTTCATGGTGTCGGCGGCGGCGTTGACGCGGGCGGCAACCGCGTCGACGTCGGCGCCGGTGCTCGCTGCGGCGGCGCCGGCCAGCGCGCAGAGGCCGATGCCGCCGCAGGCGGTGCGCGAGTCGATGACCTCGACGCGGCGGCCGGGGAACTTCCCGGCGATCTCGGTCGCGGCCTGGCGGGCCGTCTCGGGCGTGCCGGAGATGCCGCCGGCGATGTGCACCGAGACGATGTCGCGGCCGGCTGCGGCCAGCGGCTCGTAGACCTCGAGGAAGTCGCCGATCGACGGCTGGGACGTCGTCGGCAGGTGGTCGAGCTCGCGCAACTGCTGGTAGAAGGCGTCGAAGTCGGGCATCGCAGACTCCCGCTCGTGGCGATCGCCGAGGTTCACGTACAACGACACCTCGTGGATGTCATGCGCGCGCAGCAGCTCCCGCGGGGCGTAGTGCGTCGTGTCGGTGACCACGGCGACCTGTGACATGTCCGGCAGCCTACGGGGTCGCGTCGTGGCAGGATGGCGCTCTCGATGACCAAGACGCTCGTGACCGGGGTGACGGGGTTTGTGGGGGCGCACGTCGCGCGCGCCCTGGTGGCGCGGGGCGACGACGTGCGGGTCACGGTGCCGCCGCGCGGAGCCGGGATGGGCGCCCCGCTCGGCGACCTCGACGTCGAGGTCGTCGCGGCCGACGTCCTGGACCGGCGCGACATGCGGCGGGCGTTGCACGGCGTCGATCGCTTCTTCCACGTGTCCGGCGCCACGCCGCTGCGGGCCGGCGCCCGGGATCTGTTCCGCGTCAACGTCGAGGGCACGCGCGTGGCCCTGGAGGAGGCGCTCGCCGCGGGCGTCGAGCGGGTCGTCCACACGTCGGCCGCCGCCGCGCTGGGGCCGGCTGACGGGCGCTCCACGGCCGACGAGACCCACGTCTTCGACGCCGCGCGGGTCGGGTTGAGCTACGCCAACGCGAAGGCCGAGGCCGAGCGCGAGGCGCTGCGGATCGGCGCGCAGGGCCTGCCGGTCATCATCGTCAACCCGGCCCACATCCTGGGGGCGGGCGACGTGCACCGCTCGTCGACCGAGCTCGTGCGCCGCTTCCTGCGGCGCGAGATCCCGATCTACGTCGACGGGGCGCTCTGCATCGTGGGCGTGGCCGACGTCGCGCGCGGCCACCTGCTCGCCGACGAGCACGGGCGCGTCGGCGAGCGCTACATCCTCGGTGGTCGGAACTTCACCAACGACCGCCTCTTCGCCGACCTCGGCCGGCTGTCGGGCGTCGAGCCCCCGGCGGTCAAGCTGCCGCTGACGGCGGCGCTGGCGCTGGCCCGCACCGCCGAGGCGCTGCCGGGCCGCCCGGCGGTCACCGTCGCCGAGATCCGGGCGCTGTCGCGGCGCTGGGCCTACCGCTCCACGAAGGCCAAACGCGAGCTGGGCTGGACCCCGGGCCACCACGAGCAGCCGCTGATCGAGACGATCGAGTGGTACCGGCAGCGCGAGCCCCAGGACACCTCCCCGCCCGGCACGCGCCAGCCGCTGGCGCTCCGCGCGGCCGGGTTCGGGCTGCAGCGCGCGGAGAGCGTGTGGCGGCTGCTGGCCGACGAGTGACGGCGGTCGCGGCGGCGGGCGAAGCGCGCAGCGGTCCTCAGCGCTGTGGGTCGACCACGAGCTTGCGTGCCTCGGCGCAGCTCGGAGGGTTGCGCAGCACGTCGGCGAGGCCGTCGAGGCCGACGACGGCGCCCGCGAACGCGGAGTGCTCGACGGCGCCGTTGGAGAGCAGCGCGAGGGCCTCGTCGACTTCGCCCGGTGTGTGGTGGAAGGCGCCGCGCACGTCGACCTCGTCGTAGTGCACGCGTGCGGCGGCCAGCGGGACGTCGCCGGCCGGGCAGCCGCCGACCATGACGACCGTCCCGCCCGCGGCGGTGGCCGCGAGCGCGGTGCGCCACGCGGCCGGGCGGCCGACCGCCTCGAAGACCAGCGGAGCGACGGGAGGCTCCGCGGCGGCGTCCGCGCCCAGCCGGACCGCCTGCGCGCGGCGCTCGGCGTGACGGTCGACCACGACGACGTCGCGGCCGTCGAGCACCAGCAGCCGCGCGAGCATCAGCCCGATCGTCCCGCCGCCGAGGACGATGACCTCGCGCTCGCGCGTTCCGCGACCGACCGCGTGCAGGCAGGCGGCCAGCGGCTCGGCCATCGCCGCCGCGGCGAACGGCAGGCCATCGGGGATCGCGTGCAGTGCGGCCTCCGGCGCGCCGAGGCGCTCGGCGAACCCGCCGAAGACCCACGTCATGGCGCGACACAGGTTCGTCCGCTGCGCCCGGCACGGCGCGCAGGCGCCGCAGGGCACCGAGTCGCCGACGAGCACCCGCTCGTCGGTGTCGCGGCGCACCCCCGCGGTCTCGTGCCCGAACGGCGCGGGATAGCCGCCCAGCGCCGGGTGGCCGTGGGCCAGCATCTTCGTGTCGGTCCCGCACGTCGTGGCGGCCCGCACCTCCACGATCACCTCGCCGACGGGCTCGGCCACGTCCTCGACGCGCAGGTCGCCGGGGCCGTGCAGGATCGCGGCACGCATCAGGGCAGCACCAGCGCCTTGACGGCCTCGCCGGAGCGGACGAGCTCCAGCGCGCGGCCGGTGTCCTCCAGCCCCAGCCGGTGCGTGATGAACGGCCGCGGATCGACGTCGCCCGCGCGCAACAGCGCGTGGGCGGCGCGCATGTCGGCGGGCCCCGCCGAGTAGGAGGCGACGACGTCGACCTCGCGCCGGTAGAGATCCACGCCGTCGAGGTCCAGCGCCCGCCCGGGCTTGGGCGGCGCGTACAGGCACAGCACCCCGCCGGGCGCGACGGCCGCGAAGCCGTCGGCCAGCGCCGCGTCGGCCGAGGTCGCCAGGAACGCCACGTCGACCGGCTCGTCGCCATGGCGCTGTGCGCCCAGCGCCAGCGCCCGCTCCAGGCGGTCGGCGCGCGGCTCGCGGACCCACACCGCCTCAGCGCCCCGGGCGCGGGCGGCGGCCACGGCCAGCAGCCCGCTCGTGCCGGCGCCGAGGACCAGCAGTCGGTCGCCCGGGGCCAGCCCGCAGCGGCCGAAGGCCCGCAGGACGCAGGCCAGCGGCTCGACGAACGTCCCGACCTCCGCGTCCAGCCCGTCGAGCGGCAGCAGCTCGCCGACGAGCGCGGCCGGGATCCGGACGTGCTCGGCGAAGCCGCCGGGATCGATGTTCGTCGTTCGGAAGGCCTCGCACAACGTCTCGTCGCCGCGGGCGCAGCGGCGGCACGCCCCGCACGGCACGTGGTGGTGGATGACCACGCGATCGCCGATCGCCAGCCCCGCGACGCCGTCGCCGAGCGCGGTGATCTCCCCGGTCAGCTCGTGGCCGAGGACGACCGGCAGCTTCGGCGCCACCCAGCCGTCGCTGATGTCCGACCCGCAGACCCCGCAGGCGAGGACGCGGCACACGACCTCGCCGGCGCCGGCGGTGGGATCGGGCACCTCGGCGCTGACGACCTCGCGGACGCCGACGGATCGTGCAACCCTCACGCCTCGGGCTCCAGCAGCGCCGCGACGCTCGCCGCGTGCACCGGCCGCGCGACGCCGCGCTCGGTCACCAGCGCCGTGACGTCGGCGGCGGGCGTCACGTCGAAGGCCGGGTTGCGCACGGGCGTTCCCGGCGGCGCGACCATCACGTCGCCGAAGCCGAGCACCTCGGCCGCGTCGCGCTCCTCGATCTCGATCGCGTCCCCGTCGGGCGTGGCGCGGTCTATCGTCGAGGTCGGCCCGGCGACGACGAACGGCACGCCCGCGGCCCGCGCCGCAAGCGCATGCGCGTAGGTGCCGACCTTGTTGGCCACGTCGCCGTTGGCGGCGACACGGTCGCAGCCCACGACCACGCCGTCGGCGGCGCCCCGGCGCAGCAGGCCCGCCGCAGCGCCGTCGACGATCAGCTCGAACGGGATGCCGAGGCGCCCCAGCTCCCACGCGGTCAGCCGCGCGCCCTGCAGCAGCGGGCGCGTCTCGCACGCGATGACCTTGACGCCCTCGTGCCGCTCGGCCAGCTCGAGGCACACGGCGAGTGCCGACCCGCGGCCGCCGGTCGCCAGCGCGCCGGTGTTGCAGTGCGTGAGCAGCGTGCGCGCGCCGTCGAGGACGTCGGCGCCGTAGGTGGCCAGCGCCGCGCTGGCGGCATCCTCGCTCGCCTGGATCCGCTGGGCCTCCGCACGCGCGGCGGACGCCAGCGTCGTCGGCCCCGAGGCGAGCGCCGCGGTCCGGACGCGCTGCACCGCCCACGCGAGGTTCACCGCCGTGGGCCGCGCCGCGATCAGAAGCTCGGAGGCCTCCTCGAGCGCGCCGAGCGACGGGCGCGCGCTGAGCTCCATCGCCAGGCCGTAGGCGGCCGCGATCCCGATGTTCGGCGCGCCCCGGACCGCGAGCCGCGCGATCGCCTCGGCGGTATCGCGAGCGCCGGTCAGCACCAGCCACGTCTCCTGCCGGGGGAGGAGGGTCTGGTCCAGCACGGAGAGCCGACGCCCATCCCACCGGACCGCCTGGATCGAGGTCGCGACGGCCACGCCCAGACAGTAGTGGTCCGCGGGCGTGCACCCATCTCTAGTGTTGCGCCCCTCGTGCTCCGAACTCGCCTCGCGCTGACCGCCGCCGTCGTCCTCTCCCTCGCGGTGCCGGCCGCCGCCCGGGCGGGCGATCCGATCATGCCGCTCAGCGAGGTCCAGAGCGGCATGCACTGCACCGGCTACAGCGTCATCCGGGGAACCGACATCACGTCCTTCGACGTCGACGTCCTCGACGTCCTCGCGGGCGCCGACCCGCAGATCCTCGTGAAGGTGAGCGGGCCCGCCGTCGACGAGACCGGAATCGCCGAGGGCTTCTCGGGCTCGCCGGTGAAGTGCGCCGGCGCGGACGGCACGCCGCGCACGATCGGCGCCATCGCACAGGGAACGGGCGACTACGGCAACAAGCTCGTGCTGGTGACGCCGATCGAGCTGCTGCTCGGCGAGCCCGTCGACCCGCCGAAGAGCGCCAAGCCGATGTCGCGCAAGCTCGCGCGAAGCGTGCGCCCGCTCGCGACGCCGATGAGCTTCAGCGGCGTGTCGGG
>JAWVGD010000060.1:0-5847 GCA_033855515.1 Baekduia sp. | reverse complement strand
CGCCTCGGGGATGTTCGGCAGGTAGCCCACGACGCGGTCGCCCGGCCCGACGCCCCACAGGCGCAGCCCGGTGGCGATCCGGGCGGTCAGGTCGCGCAGCTCGCCCCAGGTCATGTAGTCCAGCTCGCGCAGCTCGGACGCGTGCTGGAGCGCCAGCTCGGAGTCCTGCTTGCCGCGGAAGACGTGCTCGGCGTAGTTCAGCGTCGCGCCCGGGAACCACTCGGCGCCCGGCATCGCCCGCGAGCCGAGGACGCGCTCGTACGGCGTGGTGGCCTGCACGTCGAAGAAGTCCCAGATCGCCGACCAGAAGCCCTCCAGATCGTCGACCGACCACTGCCACAGCGCGTCGTAGGAGCCGGTGACGTCGACGCCCCGGTTCGCGGCGACCCAGCGGGCGAAGCGCGTGATCGCCGCCTCGCCGACGCGCTCGGGCGACGGCGTCCACAGGACCTTCGGCTCGGCGGTGGCCATCGCGGTGCACTCTTACACACGCGCGGGCCGCGGTCACCCGGCCATCGGGCCGGTCAGGCGACGGTCGCGCCTGGCCGATAGCGTGGGCGCCGTCATGGACGCCACCACCCTCGCCTTCGCCGGCGCCGCCGAGCAGGCCCGACTCATCCGCGCCGGGGAGGTGTCGTCCCGCGAGCTCGTGGAGGCGGTCCTCGCCCGCATCGACCGCCTCGATCCCGCGCTGAACGCCTACCGCGTCGTGCTCGCGGAGCGTGCGCTCGCCGAGGCCGATCAGGCCGACGGCCGCCGCCGGGCGGGCGGCCCCGCCGAGGAGCGCCCGCTGCTCGGCGTCCCGATCGCGATCAAGGACGACGTCGACGTCGCCGGGGAGTTGACTGCCTGGGGAACCGCCGCGCACGACGGCCCGGTCGCCCGCGACGCTGAGGTCGTGCGCCGCCTGCGCACCGCCGGCGCCGTGATCGTCGGCAAGACGCTCGTCCCCGAGATGACGATGCTTCCGGCGACCGACACGACCACGTTCGGCTCCGCCCGCAACCCGTGGGACCTCGCGCGCACGCCGGGCGGCTCCAGCGGCGGCAGCGCGGCCGCGGCCGCGGCGGGCCTGTGCGGCGTCGCGCTGGGCTCGGACGGTGCGGGCTCGATCCGCAACCCGGCGGGGTGGACCGGGCTGTTCGGGATCAAGCCCACGCGCGGCCGCGTTCCGGTCGCGCCCCACGACGACGCCTGGCAGGGCCTGTCGGTCAACGGTCCGCTGGCGCGCACGGTCGCTGACGCGGCGCTGTTCCTGGACGCGACCGTCCTCGATGCGGGGGTGCCCGAGGGCGGCTTCGCGGCCGCGGCGGGGCGCGCTCCCGGCCGGCTGCGCATCGCCGTCAGCACGAAGGCGCCGCCCGGCGCGCTGCCGCGCCTCGGCGCCGAGGAGCGCCGCGCGGTCGAGTCGACCGCGGCGCTCCTGCGCGGTCTCGGCCACGACGTCGTCGAGCGCGATCCCGACTACCCGGCGGGGATCTGGCCGGCCGGGTTCATCCGCGTCCTGCGCGGCATCGCCGACGACGTCGCCTCGTCCATGCCGCATCCCGAGCGCCTGGAGCCGCGCACGCGCCGCGTCGCCGCGGTCGGCCGGGGGATCCCGGAGCGGACCGTCCGCTGGGCGCGGAGCGCGGAGGCCGCCCAGCACGCGCAGCTCGCGCGCCTGTGGGACGACGTCGACGTCCTGCTCACGCCGGCCGCCGCCGACGGGCCGTACGCGGCCGGCGTCGTCGGGCGCTGGGGCGCGGCGACCTACCTGGCGCGCAGCGCCGAGCGCCTGACGTGGATGCCGGTGTGGAACGTGACCGGCCAGCCCGCTGCGTCGGTGCCCGCGGGGCTCGACGACGATGGCCTGCCGGTGGGCGTCCAGCTCGTGGGGCGCCGTGGGGAGGACGCGCTGCTGCTGGCGCTCAGCGCCCAGATCGAGGCCGTGCGCCCGTGGAGCGACCGCCGTCCGGCGATGGCGGCCGCATGACCGACGACGAGCTGCTGGACATCGCGGCGGAGGCCGCCCGCGCGGCGGGCGCGCTGCTCCTGGAGCGCTTCGGGACCGAGGTGCTGCTGGAGACGAAGTCGACGGCCACCGATCCGGTGAGCGCGGCTGATCGTGCGGCGGAGGAGGCGATCCGGGCGATCATCGCGCGGCGCGCGCCCGACGACGCGATCATGGGCGAGGAAGGTGCCGACACCGCCGGCACCAGCGGCCGGCGCTGGATCGTCGACCCGCTCGACGGCACGGTCAACTTCTTGTACGCCTTGCCCCTGTGGTGCGTCAGCGTCGCCTGCGACGGGCACGCCGGCGTGGTCTTCGACCCGACCCGCGACGAGCTGTTCGCCGCCACGGCGGACGGTCCCGCGACGCTCAACGGACGGGAGCTGCGCATCGCTCCGCCCGACACGCTCGGCCATGCGCTCGTCGCCACGGGCTTCGGCTACGACCCGGCGCGGCGGGCGCTGCAGGCGGAGGTCGTCTCGCGGGTGCTGCCGCAGGCGCGCGACATCCGGCGCGGGGGCGCCGCGGCGCTGGACCTCGCCTGGGTCGCCGCCGGCCGGATGGACGCCTACTACGAGCGCGGCATCAACCCCTGGGACGTGGCCGCCGGCGAGCTCATCTGCGCGCGCGCGGGTTGCCACGTCGAGCGGCTCGATCCGCAGGGCGAACTGCCGTGGGGCGTGCTGGTGGCGCCGCCCGGCCTGGCCGGCGAGCTGCGCCGGCTGGTGACGTGACGCCCGGCTGAGCTCAGCGGCCGCTCATAGGGGTTGTCGGAGTTGGCGATGCTGATCGTCGCCTGTACCCGCGCGCACCGCTGATCGACTCCCGGCTTCGGCCACCAGCGGCGCGGTCCGGTAGGCGATCGGCTGGCTCAGCGCGATGTAGCTCGTCGAGCGCCGGATGGCGTTGTTGGACAGCAGCCGGTTGACGATCTCCTGCAGATGCTCGGTGTCGCGCGCGACGATGCGGCACAGGAGATCCGATGGTCCGCTGGTGGCGGTTGCCTCCAGCACCGCGGGGGTGGACTCCAGCACCGACACCGCCTCCTTCAGCCGGCCCTGCGCGATCTGCAGGAAGACGAACGCGAGGACGGGGTAGCCGAGGCGCGCCGGGTCGATCTCGGGGCCGTGGCCGCGGATCACGCCGCGCTCCTCGAGCTTGGCCAGGCGCGCCTGCACGGTGCCGCGCGCGACGCCGAGACGGCGGGACGCCTCCATGAGGCCGAGCCGCGGCTCGTTGGCCAGCAGCGCGACCAGGCGGGCGTCGAGCGCATCGATGGTCATATCGCACAGAGAATACGGGCCTCGGCTGCGCGGAATGCGCGGAATGCCCGCTTCCATTGGTCGCTCTTGCATGCCAGGCGCCATGATGGTCTCCTCGGCGCACGGTCAGGAAGCAACGCGTGGAGGGGAGCAACGATGTTCGAAGAGGCCCAGCTCTACTCGCCCGTCACCCGGGCGGCGGACGGCAGCGTCGAGGTGCATCTCGGCGCGGACCATCCCGGCTTCCACGACGACGTCTACCGGGCGCGGCGCAACGCCATCGCAGCGGCCGCCATGTCGTGGGCCCCCGGCGACCCCGTCCCGCAGATCGCCTACTCCGAGGTCGAGAACGACATCTGGCGGACGGTCTCCCGCGAGCTGCACGTCAAGCACGAGCGCTATGCGTGTGCCGAGTACCTCGAGGCCAAGGCCGCGCTCGCGCTCCCCGAGGATCGCGTCCCTCAGCTCGACGAGGTGACCGCGGGGCTCGCGCCGCTCAGCGGCTTCGCCTACCACCCGGCGCCGGGCCTGGTTGCGCTGCGCGAGTTCTACGGCTCGCTCGGCGACCGCGTCTTCCACTCCACGCAGTACGTCCGGCACCCCAGCGAGCCGCTCTACACGCCCGAGCCCGACATCATCCACGAGGTCATCGGGCACGGGAACATGCTCGCCAGCCCCCGCTTCGCCGCGCTCAAGCAGGCGGCGGGCCGCGCCGCCCAGCGGGTCGAGACCGACGCGGCGCTGCAGACGATCGCCGACGTCTTCTGGTTCACGATGGAGTTCGGCGTCCTGCGCGAGGGCGGCGAGCTGCGCGCCTACGGCGCCGGCATCCTCTCCAGCTATGGCGAGATCGAGGAGTTCCGCCACATGGAGATCCGGCCGCTGGACTTCGCCGAGATGGTGACCATCGACTACGACATCACGAAGTACCAACCGGTCCTCTACTGCGCCGAGTCGCTCGATCACCTCGAGGACGCCGTCGGGCGCTTCTTCACCGAGGCCGACGACGACACCCCGGCGCGGCTGAAGGCCGGCACGACCGTCGCACGCTGACCGGGGGCCGGTCGGCGCCACCCCTCGGGCCCGTCGGCGACGTAGAGCACCTGGTCGTGGCCGGCCGCGCCCAGCGGCGAACGGTCATCCCGACGCCCAGTACCCGGGGTGGGAATCGAACCCACACGCCCCGAAGGGCAAAGGATTTTGAGTCCTCCGCGTCTACCGTTCCGCCACCCGGGCAGGGCGCGATGGAGTCTAGGCGCCTGCGCGCCCCGGCGGGGCTACGCGGGCTGCGGAGAGGTGCCGGGCCGGGCGGCCGAGGTCCGCTCGACCTCGACGTTCCAGGCCTGGGTGAACCCGCGCATCGCGAACGCGATCAGCAGCACCTGCACCGGGATGATGATCGCCGTGACGAGACCCAGGACGCCCGCGTCGATCGCCGGCTGGCGGTAGCCGGTGGTGTTGCGGTCGAACCATCCGGGGACCGCGACGGCGGCGAAGATCGCCAGGAGGATCGCCAGCGCGGCGGCCAGGGGCAGGACGCCGCGGTTCCACCGGGCCACGTAGAAGGCCAGGATGAGGTAGATCGCGATGTAGCCGACCTGCACGGGCTTGGCCCCTTGCAGCTCGTTCCACCCGCCGAGGGTGACGATGAGCATCAGCGCGACCGAGATCAGCAGCAGCAGCAGGACGGCGGCCTTCGTCGCCTTGCTCGCGGCCTTCTCGCGGTTCGGGTGCTCGATGACGACGTCGTTCTCCTCCATCCCGGGCCGACCATACAATCCTGGGCGGCTGCGCGCGACGGTCGGTTCGATCCCGGCCGCGCCTGCAGCCTGAGCAGGGCGGGTGTGGCGGAACTGGCAGACGCGCGAGGTTTAGGTCCTCGTGGCCTTTTGGTCGTGGGGGTTCGAGTCCCTCCACCCGCATGACGACGACGGAACGCAGCGGCCTCCGGAGGGCTGCGCCCGTGGTGACCGCGCTCGTTGGCGAGATGATCGCGCGGTGCGCCGTCGAGGACGACGTCGTCGCAGCGCTTGGCCTCGTCTAGGCTGTTCGCCGTGCGGTCCGTTGCCTTCTTGGTGTCGTTGGTCGTCCTCGCGCTGATCCCCGCGGTGGCCGGCGCGGACGGGAGCCTCGTGTCGTTCCAGACGCCGTCGAAGCGGATCGGCTGCGTGTACTCCCACCGGTCGGGCGAGGTGGCGGCGCTGCGCTGCGACGTGGTCGACGTCGTCAACCCCAAGGCCAAGCCCAAGTCGTGCGAGCTGGACTACGGCAGCGCGTTCGGTCTCGGGCCGACCGGCAAGGGCCGCTGGCTGTGCGTCGGCGACACGGTGCTGGACCCCAAGGCCAAGGTGTTGGCCTACGGCCGGACGCGGACGCTGGGGCCGTTCACCTGCGTCTCGCGCACGACCGGGTTGCGCTGCGCGACCACGGCGGGGCACGGCTTCGAGATCTCGCGCACCGCGCAGCGCGTGTTCTAGGGCTCGCGCCCGACGCTGAACCACACCGTCGTGCCGTGCCCGGGCACGCCGTGGCCCCAGAGACGCCCGCCGTGGCGTTCGGCGATCCGAGCGGCGAGCGCAAGCCCCGTGCCGC
>JAWVGD010000059.1:0-4264 GCA_033855515.1 Baekduia sp. | reverse complement strand
GCGCCTCCTCCACCTCGGCCTCCTCGTCCCAATGGCCGAAGCCGGGCCAGTTGTGCTGCAGGGACTCGGTGCGGATGAAGACGTGCTCGTGCATCAGGACGGTGCCGAGCGCCGTGACGTCGACGTCTCCGAGGGCGGAGGGGACAGTGGGCATGGTTGCCAATACGACCGCGTGCTCGACACGGTGTCAAGGGGTTGCTGTTCGGACACGCGGAGCCCGTGCGCAAGGCGCCGCCGCCGGGTGGACGCGCCCGGGCTTCTGGGCGAAGCCTCGCCCAGAGGCTCGTTTCGCTGCGGGCACGCGCCCAGGGGCTCGTACCCGCGGTCCCGCAGGACCCGGGCTTCTAGTGCTGCAGTGCGTCGGCGGGCAGGACGTAGCGGGCCGCGGGCGCCGCGCTGCCGCCGATGCGCCCGCTGCCGCGGTCGCCCCACAGGCCGCCGCCGGTCGACACCGCCGCCATCTCGGCGCGACCGCCGCGCGCGAGGATCCACGACTCGACGGCCTCGCATTCGGAGCCCTCGGCGAGGATCGCGGCGCGCTCGATGACGAGCGTCCCACCGCGGCCACGGCGCGCGAGCCGGGTGACGAGCGCCTGGATGGCGGTGTCGTCCATGGACCCGCCGGTTTCGGTCATAGCACCAGGGTAGACCCTGCGGGCGCTGTCAGAGCGCCGGCGACTTGTCGATGTCGAGCCGCAGCTTGGCGATCGACTGCCGGATGATGCGCGAGATCTGCATCTGCGACACCCCGACGCGCACCGAGATCTCGGTCTGGGTCAGGTCCTCGGCAAAGCGCAGGCGCAGGACCTCGCGGTCACGATCGCTGAGCACGTCCATCGCCTCGTCGAGCAGCACGCGCATCTCGGCCCGGTCGAGCTCGACGTCGCGCCCGCCGATCGAGTCGGCCAGGGTCATGTCCTCGCCGGTGGGCTCGTCGAGCGATCGCGTCCGGCGCGCGCCGACGCTCTGGATCGTGGCGAGCACCTCCTCGAACGGCGCGTCGACGGCCGCGGCGAGCTCCTGCACGGTCGGTGAGCGCCCGAGCTTGCCGGTCAGCTCGTCGCGTTTCTTGGCGACCTGGAGCTGCAGCTCCTGCAGGCCGCGCGGGACGCGCATGGCCCAGGTCTTGTCGCGGAAGTGGCGCTTGATCTCGCCTAACACCGTGGGCGTCGCGTAGGAGGAGAAGCGCACCTCGCGCGTCAGATCGAAGCCCTCGATGGCCTTCATGATGCCCACGCAGGCGACCTGGATGAGGTCGTCCATCGGCTCGCCACGGCCGGCATAGCGCCCGGCGAGCGCGCGGGCGAGCGGGAGCATCTCCTCGGCCAACTGGTCGCGCGCACGGGTGTCGCCGCCCTGGTGGTAGCGGCGCAGGAGCTCCTGCTCGCGCGCGGCGCGAGCGGCGGTCTCGAGATGAACCCCGGCGTCGGCCATGGACGGCCTCAACACTATCGGCCGGGGCGCTGCAGGCGGCTATGCCTGCTCGAGCGGGGCCATCGTCAGGCCCGCGTCGCGGAGCTGGTCCCAATAGTGCTCGGCGAGCTCCTTGTGGCCGCTCCAGACGATCGCCAGCCCGCTCGCGTGGATGCGGTCGGCGATGTCGTAGCCCTTGGCCACCGTGATGTCCGGGATGAATCGCGCCAGCGTGGTGGCCACCCCGTCGAAGGTGTTGTGGTCGTCGTTTCGGACGATCACCCGCCACGCGCCGCCGAGGGCGCCGTCGGGTCCTGATGTTCGCGGAAGCTCGATGGTCTGGCTCATGTCTCTGCTCCAGTATTCCGATTTCGCCAGTACCTGGCCAGCCCGCCGTAGAGCGTCTCGGGCGGCATGGCCTTGAGGTAGCCGTCCTCCTCACTGCTACCCGCCAGCGCGGCGCGGATCTCACGCTCGAAGCCGTCCTGGTCCTCCTGCCGTGCCACGCCGGCCCAGCGATCGAGCTCGGTGTGGAGGCTGCCGAGCTGGGCGCTGACGTCCGTGAAGGTGCCGAAGTGGGCGATCGCCAGCGCCGAGGGATCCCAGTCGGCCAGCACGTCGATCGAGCGGTGCCAGGCCTCGAGGTCGATGTCGGGCGGCGGCGTGGGCGGCAGCAGCGGGCCGTCGGCGATCCGGACCCCCGCGACGTCGCCGGCGAACGCGATTCCGGTGGCCTCGTGGAGGTAGGCGACGTGGTGGACGGCGTGGCCGGGCGTCCAGGCCCAGCGCAGGCCCTCGGCGAAGCCGTCGTCCTCCAGGATCCGGACGTTCGTCTCGGGGATCGGGACGATGCGGCCCCACAGGCGCTCCATCGCGTCGCCGTAGATGCGCGTGGCGCTGGCGACCAGGCGGCTGGGGTCGATCACGTGCCGGGCGCCGTTGTGGTGGACCCAGACCTGCAGGTCGGGCCAGCGTTCGACCAGTGCCCCGGCCGCGCCGGCGTGGTCGAGGTGGATGTGGGTCAGCAGGATGCCGCGGGGCTGCTCGTCGCCGAGCCCCTCCAGCAGCGTGGCGACCGACGACTCGGGCCCCGGATCGACGAGGAAGCCGTCGATCTGGTGCGCGCTGACGGCCTTGGGCTCGCCTTGGAAGACGACGTCGATCTCGCGGTGCTCGCCGCTCATGCGCCGGTCTCCGTGTCCGGGTCGGGCTTGCTCAGCACGACGATGTCCTGGAAGCTCGTGCCGTCCTCGTCGCCGCGCCAGGTCCCGGGATGGACGGCGCGCAGCTGCAGGCCGTGACGCTCGCTCGCCTCGGCCAGCCATGCGCGGTCGAACGCGATGGCCTCCTCGGGGACCTCGTCGCTGACGACGGCCACGGGCTCGTCGGCGTCCAGGAACGGCAGGCCGGCGGTGCCCGCGGCGATGGCGGTGCGCGACGCCGGGTCCAGCAGGAACCACGTGGACAGCAGGCGCCCGCGCGGGGCCAGGACCCGGGCGGCCTCGGCGAGGTAGCGGTCGGCCTCCCCCTCGAGCAGGTGCGTGAAGACCGAAGTGGCCACCGCGAAGGTGAAGCTCGCGTCCGGGTACGGGAAGTCGAAGCGGTCGGCGGCCTGCGTGCCGGCCGGGTTGTAGCGCTTGTTGTAGAGGTCGGCGAGCGTGAACGTGAAGTTCGTGTGCCGGGCGTAGCGAGCCTGGCACCAGGCGATGCCGTCGCGGTTGATGTCGAAGCCGTCGTAGGCGCCGTGGGGCGACAGGAACCCTGCCAGCGGACGGGCCATCCGGCCGATCCCGCAGCCGATGTCCAGCACGCGCTCGTCGGGCTGCAACCCGCCCAGCACGCGGAAGTGCCCCAGGAACTCGTCCCCGGTGCCGGCGAAGTCCGAATGGCCGACGAAGTCCAGGCGCCGGGGCGGGACGAGGCGGTCGGTGCGGCCGCCCACGCGGTCTTTGACATCCAAGGCGCGGAGGCGCAGCGACGTGCGGGCGCGTTCGAGAAGAGGCTCGGGCACTCGCCATGAGCCTACCCGGGCGCCGTGCCGGCCGGAGGCCGGGCGCATAGCCCATTCGGGCCATGGCCCAAGTACGATTCGGCGCATGGATCATCGCCTGCCCGAGCGGGACCGTCCGTGGATGATGCGGACCTACGCGGGACACTCCACCGCGAAGAAGTCCAATGAGCTGTACCGGGCCAACCTGGCCAAGGGCCAGACCGGCCTGTCGATCGCGTTCGACCTGCCGACGCAGACGGGCTACGACGCCGACCACGAGCTCGCGCGCGGCGAGGTCGGCAAGGTCGGCGTGCCGGTCGCCCACAAGGGCGACATGCACCAGCTGCTGGACGGGATCCCGCTGGGCGAGATGAACACGTCGATGACGATCAACGCGACGGCCGCCTGGCTGCTGGCGCTGTACGTCGGCACCGCCGAGGAGAACGGGGTGGCGGCGGCCGACCTCCAGGGCACGACGCAGAACGACATCATCAAGGAGTTCCTGGCGCGCGGGACCTACGCGTTCCCGCCCGGCCCCTCCATGCGGCTCATCGCCGACATGGTGGCCTACACCGTCACCGAGGTGCCGAAGTGGAACCCCATCAACATCTGCTCCTACCACCTGCAGGAGGCGGGGGCCACGCCGGTGCAGGAGATCGCGTACTCCATGGCCAACGCGATCGCCGTGCTCGACGCGGTGCGCGAGCGCGTGCCGGAGGACCAGATGGGCAAGGTCTTCGGCCGGATCTCGTTCTTCGTCAACGCCGGCGTGCGGTTCGTGCAGGAGCACGCCAAGCTGCGGGCGATGGCGCGGCTGTGGGAGCGGCTGGGCCGTGAGCGGTACGGCATCCGCGACGACAA
>JAWVGD010000058.1:0-2688 GCA_033855515.1 Baekduia sp. | reverse complement strand
AACTCCCCGGTCAGCGCGTCCAGACCATGCCCGTCGGGCATCGCCGCGACCTGGTCGATCGCCGCGCGGCCGTCGTAGCCGGCGTTCGCCGCGATCCAGAACAGCGGCTCGGTCAGCACGTCGCGCATGACCTCGACCCCGCGCTGGTAGTCGCCCTCGAGCTCGAGCGCGTCGAGTGAGGACGCCGAGCGCAGCAGCGCGGTCCCGCCGCCCGGCACGATGCCCTCGGCGAGTGCCGCCTGGGTGGCGGCGAGCGATCCTTCCGTGCGGCGCAGGCGGTCCCTCAGCGCCGGCTCGGTCGCCGCGCCGACGCGGATCACCGCCAGTCGCGAGGCCAGCCGCGCCAGCCGCTCCTGCATGATCTCGACGTCGCGGTCCTGGCTCGCGCGCGCCAGCTCGGCTCGGATCTCGGCCAGCCGGCCGTCGACGGCCTCACGCGTGCCCGCGCCCTCGATGATCGTCGTCGAGTCGGCGGTGACGATCACGCGCCGGGCGCCGCCGAGGTGCTCGGTGCGAACGGTCGCGAGCGTCAGGCCGGCCTCGTCGGCGATCACCTGGCCGCCCGTGAAGGCGGCGACGTCGCCGAGGTGCTGGATGCGCCGGTGCCCGAAGCCGGGCGCGCGCGCCGCGACGGCCTGGATCGTGCGGTGCTGGTTGTTGGTGACGAGCATGCCGAGTGCGCCGCCGTCGAGCTTCTCGGCGAGGATCAGCAGCGGCCGGGAGGCCTTCATGACCAGATCGAGCGTGGGGAGCAGATCCTGGGGGTGGGTGATCGGCTTGGTGGTCATGAGGATCAGCGGGTTCTCGAAGACCGTCTCCATCTTGTGACGGTCCGTGACCATGTAGGGCGAGACCCAGCCGTTCTCGACGAGCATCCCCTCGCCGAACTCGACTGCGAGGCCGGGCAGATCGGACTCCTCGATCGTCACGACGCCCTCCGCGCCGACGCGGTCGAGCGCGCTCGCGACCGCTTCGCCGATGAACTCGTCCTCCTTGGCGGCGATCGTGGCCACGTGCAGCAGCGCGTCCCGTCCCTCGACCGGGCGCGCCATCGCCTTCAGGGCGTCGGTGAGCACCTCGGTCGCCTGCTCGATGCCGCGCCGCAGCAGCATCGGGTTCGCGCCGTCGTCGAGCGCGCGCATCCCCTCGCGCACGATCGCCTGGGCGAGCAGCGTCGCGGTCGTCGTCCCGTCGCCGGTCAGGTCGCTGGTCTTGTTCGCCACCTCGCGCACGAGCTGCGCGCCCATGTTCTTGAACTGGTTCGAGAGCTCGATCTCGCGGGCGATCGAGACGCCGTCGTTGGTGATCGTCGGCGCGCCCGCGAGCCGCTCGAGGACGACGTTGCGCCCCTTCGGGCCGAGCGTCACCTTGACGGTGTTGGCCAGCTCGTCGACCCCGGCCTGGAGCAGCAGCCGCGCGTCGTGGTTGAAGTACAGTCGCTTGCCCATGCTCTGATCTCCTAGGCGCCGGCGGGGACGAGGATGCCGCGGCCCTGCAGCCGCCCGCCGTCGAGATCGGCCATGGCGTCGTTGACGGCGTCGAGGGGATAGGTCGTCGTGTGCAGGGTGACCTTGCCCTGCGCGGTCAGCGTCATCAGGTCCTCGAGGTCGGTGTAGGTGCCGACGAGGTTGCCGATGAAGGAGATCTCGCGCGAGATCACGTCGATCGTCGGGATGTCGATGTTCTCGCCGTAGCCGATGACGTAGTAGAAGCCGCCGTCCTGGACCATGTCGATGCCGTCCTGGATCGCGCCCTTCTCGCCGACGAAGTCGATGATCGCCTCAGCGCCCAGGCCGTCGGTCAGCTCCCTCACGGTGTCGACGTGGGCATCGCCGACGCGCACGGTCTGGTCGGCGCCGAGCTCGCGGGCGAGGCCGAGCGCGGCCTCCGAGGGATCGATGACGATGATCTCGGCGGGCGTGTAGGCCTTCAGGCATTGGATGCCGATGTGCCCGAGGCCGCCGGCGCCGATCACGACCGCCTTGGTCCCCGCGCCGAGGATCGGGATCGCCTTCTTGACCGCGTGGATCGCGGTCAGCCCGGCGTCGGCGAGCGCGGCGATGTCGGCCGGGTGCAGCGACGGGTCGAGCTTGACGACCGAGCGCGCGGTGGTCTTGAGCAGCTGCGCGAAGCCGCCGTCGCGGTCGATGCCGGGAAACGAGCCGTTGAGGCAATGCATGTCGTCCCCGCGGCGGCAGGGTCGGCAGAGCCCGCAGGAGATGTAGGGGTGGACGATCACCGTGTCGCCGACCGCGACGTTGGTGACGCCCGGGCCGATCTCCTGGATCCAGCCCGCGTTCTCGTGACCCGGGGTGTAGGGGAGGGCGACCTGGGACTTCTCCGCCCACTGGCCCTCCTGGATGTGCAGATCGGTCCGGCACAGCCCGGCGGCGCCGATGCGCACGATCACGTCCAGCGGGCCGTCGATCGCCGGCTCGGCGATCTCCTCCAGCTTCAGCGACTGGTGGTACTCGTGCAGGCGGGCGGCTCTCATCCTGCGACCTCCTCCTTCGGGGAAACGCCGTAGCGGACCTCGAGCAGCGACCGGCAGATCCCGCCGTTGGCCTCCAGGCTCGTCCGCACGAGCCGGGCCACGCGAAGCCAGTGGGCCAGCTCTTCCGCGGCGATCGGCGCGTCGTCGGGACGGACGAAGGCGGGCGCGCCGGCGCCGGCCGACAGCCCGAGCTG
>JAWVGD010000057.1:0-2647 GCA_033855515.1 Baekduia sp. | reverse complement strand
CGCCCGCCGTCCTTGGAGATCGACTTGGCGAAGATGTTGCTCGTCGTGTTCGGCGCGACGTGCACGATCTTGGCGCCCGCGTCCTGGTGCTGACCCTCGCCCGCGAAGGCGATCGACAGGACCTCGCCGTGGGCGCGCTCGCCCATCAGGTAGACGGAGGGGTACTTCATCGTGAGCTTGGAGCCGAGGTTGCAGTCGACCCACTCGACGGTCGCGTCGGTCTCGGCGATCGCGCGCTTGGTGACCAGGTTGTAGACGTTGTTCGACCAGTTCTGCACCGTCGTGTAGCGGATGCGTGCGCCCGGCTTGGCGATCAGCTCGACCACCGCGGAGTGCAGCGAGTCGCCGCTGTAGGTCGGGGCCGTGCAGCCCTCGACGTAGTGCACGTAGCTGCCCTCGTCGGCGATGATGATCGTCCGCTCGAACTGGCCCATGTTCTCCGTGTTGATGCGGAAGTAGGCCTGCAGCGGCATCTCGACGTGGACGCCCGGCGGCACGTAGACGAACGAGCCGCCCGACCAGACGGCGCTGTTGAGGGCGGCGAGTTTGTTGTCGTTGGGCGGGATGATCGTCGCGAAGTACTCCTTCACGAGGTCCTCGTGCTCGCGCAGCGCGGTGTCCATGTCGGTGAAGATCACGCCCTGCTTCTCGAGCTCTTCGTTGACCTGGTGGTAGACGACCTCGGACTCGTACTGGGCGCCGACGCCGGCCAGGAAGCTGCGCTCGGCCTCCGGGATGCCCAGGCGGTCGAACGTCTTCTTGACGTCCTCGGGCACGTCGTCCCAGGAGCGCTCGGAGCGCTCGGAGGCGCGGACGAAGTAGTGGATGTCGTCGTAGTCGACCTCGGCGAGCATCGGGCTGCCCCAGGTCGGCTGCTTGCGGGCGAGGAAGTACTCCAGCGCCTTGAGGCGGAAGTCCCGCATCCACTGCGGCTCGCTCTTGAACTCCGAGATCTTCTCGACGATCTCGCGGTTCAGGCCCTTGGGAGCCTTGTAGAGGTAGTTCTCCGCGTCGTGGAACCCGTAGCGCTCCGTGTAATCGGAGCCGAGGTTGCGCAGCGACGCCTCGTCGGGCGTGAGGATCTTGGTGGACTCGGGCGTGGGAGTGGGCGTGGCAGCCATGGCTACTCGACCTCCAGCTTGATCAGGTCGCCATCGATGCGCACCGGGAACGTCTCGATGGGCTCGTAGGCAGGAAGGGTCTTGGGGGCACCGGTCCGCAGGTCGAACAGCGAACCGTGGCGGGGGCACTCGATGCTGCAGTCGGCCTCGTGGAGCTGGCCTTCGACCAGCGGCCCGTCGTCGTGCGAGCAGCGGTCCTCGATGGCGTACAGCGTGCCGGCGCAGTTGACGACGGCGATCTCGAGGTCCTCCCATTCCACGAGGCGCATGGCGCCGGGCGGGAGCTCGTCCAGGGGGCAGATGTCGATGGTCTCGGGCACGAAGTTCAAATCCGACTGTCGCAGATGGGATTGTACCGAGAGGCGCGGCACGGCCCCCGTCCGGGGCTCCCAGGAGACTCCACGCGTGACCGCGAGCCACCTTCACCCCTTGCGGCGCGTGGTCCGTGGCGTCGGCATGACGCTCCGGGCCTCGACGCCCGTCCACGCGGACCTGCGCAACCGCATCGTGGGCGTGACCCTGCTGAGCATCGTCCTCGACCTGCTGGCGGCGGGCGCGGCCTGGGGGCTGGAGCACGGGCGTGGCGAGATCAAGACCTTCGGGGACGCGCTGTTCTGGACGACCACGCAGATGCTGACGGTGTCCTCCCAGTTCCCCAACCCGCTGAGCACCGGGGGCAAGATCCTGGACGTCGGGCTCGAGCTCTACGCCATCGTCGTCGTCACCTCGGTGGCCGGCGCGTTCGCCTCGTTCTTCCACGGCCGCAGCCGCCAACGCGCCGCGCTTGCCCACAGGGACGCCCAGCCGGGGTAGGGTCGGCGCGGGGAGACCCGCGTGGACCATGCGACCTTGTGCATCCGGTTGCTGGGCGGCTTCTCCGTCGAGCTCGACGGGGCAGCGCTCGGCGAGCGCGCGTGGCGGCTGCGCAAGGCGCGCTCGCTGGTCAAGGTCGTGGCGCTGGCGCCCGGGCGCCACGTGCACCGCGACGTCCTCGCCGAGCTCCTGTGGCCCGAGCGCGACGCGGCGGCGGCCGCCAACAACCTCCACCAGGCGCTCCACGCGGCCCGGCGCGCGCTGGGCGATCCGGCGGCGCTGACCCTCGCCGACGACGTCCTGGCGCTGACGCCCGACGCATGGGTCGACGTCGACGCCTTCGAGCGCGCCGCCGCCGCGGGCGACGTGGAGGGTGCGCTGGAGCTGTACCGCGGCGAGCTGCTGCCCGAGGACCGCTTCGCCGACTGGACCGACGGGCGGCGCGCGGCGCTGCGCGAGATCCACCTCGACCTCTGCGTCCGCCGCGCCGAGCGCGCCAGCGCCCGCGGGGACCCGGGCGCCGCGATCGCCGTCCTGACCAGCGCCGCCGTCGACGCGCCGCGCCACGAGCCCGTGCGCCGCGCGCTGATGCGTGCGCTCGCCGGGGCGGGCCGCCGGCAGGATGCCCTGGCGCAGTTCGAGCAGCTGCGCGATGCGCTCCGCACCCACAACGAGGCCGACCCCGACCCCGAGACCCGCGCGCTGTACCGGGA
>JAWVGD010000056.1:0-2992 GCA_033855515.1 Baekduia sp. | reverse complement strand
CGCGCGGCGCTGCACCACACGCTCGCCGGCGACCCGGTCCTCGTCCACGACGCCGCGCGCCCGCTGCTGACGCCCGCGATCGTGCAGGCGTGCCTGGCGGCCTTGGAGGATCCCGAGGTCGACGGGGCCGTCGCCGCCGCGCGCGTGACCGACACGATCAAGCAGGAGGACGGCAGCGACCCGCCGACGGTCGCCAGGACGCTGGACCGCAGCACGCTGTGGGCGATCCAGACGCCGCAGGTCTTCCGCCGCGAGGTCCTCGAGCGCGCGCTGGCCCAGCGCAACGACGTGCTGGCCGCCGCGACCGACGACGCTTCGCTGGTCGAGGCCATGGGCGGCACCGTCCGCCTCGTGGAGTCCCCGCGCGACAACCTCAAGATCACGACCCCCGACGACCTGCGCCTGGCCGAGTCCCTGCTCCGCGCCCGCGCGACCCAGAACCCAAGTTGCTGACCGATTACCACGTGCACCTGCGGCCCGATGCGCCCGGGACCACCGCCGAGCAGTACTTCACGCCCGCCAACGCCGAGCGCTATCGCGAGATCGCCGAGGATCGCGGGATCGCCGAGCTCGGCGTGGCCGAGCACATCTACCGCTTCACCGCCGCCCTGGACATCTGGCAGCATCCGCTGTGGATCGAGAACGCCCACGACGACCTGGACCGCTACTGCGAGTTCGTGCGCGACCAGACCGACCTCAAGCTCGGCATCGAGGCCGACTTCATCCCGGGCCGCGAGGAGCAGACGCGGACGGTCCTGGAGCGCCAGGACTTCGACTACGTCGTCGGCTCCATCCACTTCCTCGCCGAGGGCGCGCTGGACTACGACCGCTTCGACGTGTGGAACAGCGCCCGCTCGGCCGACCACGTGTGGAAGACGTACTTCACGTGGCTGGGCGAGCTGGCCGCCTGCGGGATGTTCGACATCCTGGCCCATCCCGACCTGGTCAAGCACTGGGGCAAGGAGCGGCCGTGGCCGGAGAAGGACCTGCGCTTCTACTACGACCTGGCGATGGAGCAGATCGCCGAGTCGGGCATCGCGATCGAGGTCTCGACCGCCGGGCTGCGCAAGCCGGTCGGCGAGATCTACCCCGACCGAGCGTTCTTGGAGATGGTCGTCGACGCCGGCAACCCGATCGCGCTCTCCAGCGACGCGCACACGCCCGAGCAGCTCGGCTTCGAGTACGAGCAGGCGCTGACGCTCCTGAGCGACGTCGGCGTCACGGAGATCGCCGTGTTCGAGGGGCGCAACGTGCGCCTGGAGCCTGTGGGATGAACGCCCGCCCATCCGGGGTGCGCACCGGCATCGGCTGGGACTCGCACAAGCTCGTCCCCGAGCGCCGGCTGATCCTCGGCGGGGTGCAGCTCGAGCACACGCACGGGCTGCTGGGTCACAGCGATGCCGACGTCCTGACCCACGCCGTCATCGACGCGCTGCTCGGCGCGGCCGGCCTGGACGACATCGGCGCGCACTTCCCCGACACCGACGCCGCGTTCAAGGACGCGGACTCGATGGGGCTGCTGCGCGACGTGGTCGCGCGCGTGACGGGGGCGGGCTTCGCCGTCGAGCACGTCGACACGACCGTGATCATGGAGCGCCCCAAGCTCTCGCCGCACCGCGCAGCGATCCGCGCGTCGCTGGCGAACGGCCTCGGCGTCGACAGCGGCAGCGTGAACGTCAAGGCGTCCACCGGTGAGGGCCTCGGCTTCGTCGGGCGTGGCGAGGGCGTCGCTGCCCTCGCCGTCGCAACGCTGCTGACGCCGTAGACCGGCCACTACTCTCGGGACGACATGCGCGGCGAACTCGTCGTCCTCTGCGTGCTGATGGGCGCCGGTGCCTTCCTCCTGCTCGCCGAGCGGACCCAGATCCCGTACCCGATCCTGCTGACCCTGGGCGGCACCGGGCTCGCCTTCGTGCCGGGCGTGGGGCAGTTCAAGCTGAGCCCCGAGGTCATCCTGGTGGCCTTCCTTCCGCCGCTGCTGTACGGGGCGGCGTTCTTCACGTCGGTGCAGGACCTGCGCGCCGACGCGCGGCCGGTCGGCGCGCTGGCGGTCGGGCTCGTGACCGCGACGACGGTGACCGTCGCGGCGGTCGCCCACGCCGTGGCGGGCCTGTCGTGGCCGGCGGCGTTCGTGCTCGGCGCGATCGTGTCGCCGACCGAGCCGGTGGCGGCCCCCGAGATCGCGGTGCGCTCGCGGGCGCCGCGGCGGCTGATCACGATCGTCGAGGGCGAGAGCCTCATCAACGACTCGACCGGGCTCATCGCCTACAAGTTCGCGATCGCCGCGGTCGTGACCGGCTCGTTCTCGCTCACCAGCGCCCTGGGCGACTTCGTGCTCAGCGCCGGGGCGGGGATCGGGATCGGCGTGGTGGTCGGCTTCGGCACCGCCGAGCTGCGCAAGCGCCTCGACGACGCGCCGACCGAGATCGCCATCTCGCTGCTGACGCCGTACGTGGCCTACCTGCCCGCCGAGGCCCTCGGCGTCTCGGCGGTGCTGGCGGTCGTCACCGCCGGGCTCTACCTCGGATGGCGGTCGCCGGAGCTCGTCACGCCGTCGACGCGGATCCAGGCGACGGGCTTCTGGGAGATCCTGACCTTCGCGCTCAACGCGGCCCTGTTCGTGCTCGTCGGCCTGCAACTGCGCAACGTCATCAACGGGCTCAACGGCTACTCGGTCGACGACCTGGCGACCTACGCCGCCGTCGTGGTGGCCACGGTCATCGCGACGCGCCTGGCGTGGGTGTTTCCCTTCAACATCATCTCCCGCGGGCTGGCCAAGCGGTTCCCGCGGAAGCCGGGCGCCGAGCCACCGGACTTGCGGCTGACCGCCCTGCTCGGATGGTCGGGCATGCGCGGAGCGGTGTCGCTGGCGGCCGCGCTGGCCATCCCGCTGACGACCGACGCCGGCACGCCGTTCCCCGATCGCGACCTCATCATCTTCCTGGCCTACTCGGTGATCCTCGTGACGGTCGTCGGGCAGGGGCTGACGCTC
>JAWVGD010000055.1:0-5539 GCA_033855515.1 Baekduia sp. | reverse complement strand
CCGGGCAGATCACCGGGTGACTCGGCCAGGTGCGACCAGGCGACGACACCGTCGGGGCCGACGATGATCAGCGCGCGGTTCGTCATGCCGCCGGGCTCGAAGTAGGCGCCCAGCGCCTTGGACGCCGCGCCCTTGGGCTCGAAGTCCGAGAGCTGCTCGATCGAGATGCCGAGCTTCTCCTTGAACGCCGTCTGCGAGTACGTCGGGTCGGTCGAGACGCCGTACAGCGTCGCGCCCTGCTCGCGCAGCTCCTCCAGCGCCTCGTCGTACACCTGCAGCTGGTCGGTGCAGACCGGGCTGAAGGCGAACGGGTAGAACACCAGGACGGTCGTGGCGCCCTTGAGGTCGTCCTGCGTGAACGTCGAGCCGTCGGCGCGCGCGAGCGCGAAGTCGGGCACCGGGGTCCCCGGGGCGATGATGGCCATGGGCCGAGGGTGCGCCTCAGCGGCGCAGACCGAGCTCGGCGATGAGGGCGCGGTAGCCCTCGAGGTCGTTCTTGGCGAGGTAGTTCAGGAGGCGACGACGCTGGCCCACCAGCATCAGAAGGCCACGACGGCTGTGGTGGTCCTTCTTGTGCTCGCGGAGGTGCTCCGTGAGATCGTTGATGCGCGCCGTCAGCAGGGCGACCTGGACCCGGGTGCTCCCGGTGTCCTGGGCGTTCTCCCCGAACTTGGCGACAATCTCCTGCTTGCGGTCAGCGGTCAGCGTGCTCATGTGCGACGCGGAAGGGTAGCAGGACCGGGCCCTTCAGCCCTTGCCGAGCACGCGGGCCGCCTCGACGTCGCGGCCCATCTGCTCCACGAGCGCGTCGACGCTCTCGAAGCGCCGCTCGCCGCGCAACCGCCCGACGAACTCGAGGCGGATGCGCTGCCCGTACAGATCGCCCGACCAGTCGATGAGGAAGGCCTCGATGAGCTCGCCGCGGCCCGTGACGAACTGGGGGCGCACGCCGACGTTCGTCGCCGCCACGACCAGCGTCCCGTCGGGCAACCGCACGCGGGTCGCGTAGACGCCGTGGCCGGGCGTGACGAACCCGGGCGCCGGGACCAGGTTGGCCGTCGGGAAGCCGAGCGTGCGGCCGCGCTTGTCGCCGTGCTGGACTTCGCCGTCGATCGCGAAGGGCGCGCCGAGCAGCTTGTCGGCGTACTGGACCGCGCCGCCGGCGACCAGGCCCCGGATGTGGCTGGAGCTCACGACCTCGCCGTCGACCTCCAGCAGCGGCACGATGCGGGTGGTGAAGCGCCCGTCGGCCGCCAGCATCGCGGCGTCGCCGCCGGCCTTGTGGCCGAAGCGGAAGTTCTCCCCCACCGCGACGTCGATGGCCTGGACGCGGTCGACCAGCACGTGGTCGATGAACTCCTGGGCGTCACGCCCGGCGAAGGCGCCGTCGAACGGGATCACGACGAGCTCCTCCACGCCGAGCGTCTCGACCAGCTCGGCCTTGCGCTGCAGCGTCGTCAGCAGCCGCGGCTGGGTGCCCGGGGCGACCACCGACTGCGGATGGGGATCGAACGTGACGACCGTGTCGGCGCCGCGGATGACCTCGCGGTGCCCCAGGTGCACGCCGTCGAAGGTGCCGATGGCCACCCGGCGCGGACGGGGCTCCACGTCGGGGAGGTACGTGAGCTTCACGCCCGGAAGCCTACGCGGGGCCTCGCCACACCGTCCTCGACCTCGGCCACGCACACGGGATCGCCCGCCGGATCCACGAGCAGGAGACGCGCGACGGGGCCGACCCCGGCCAGCGCGACGCGCTGTCCGTGCCCGGCCCGCACGGCGGTCTCCGCGTCGAGGACGTGCTCGGGCAGCACCCCGCGCAGCGCGTCGCGCAGGGGCAGCGGAGCGGGCAGCGGCGCCGGGTCGTCGCGGTCGGGCGGCACGATCGCGTCGGTCACCGCGAACGGCCCGATCGCCGTCCGGCGCAGCTCCACGCAGTAGGCGTCGTGCAGGTCGGCGACCAGGGAGCGCACGTACGTGCCTGAGGAGCAGTCGATCGCGAACCCGGCGCGGTCGCCGTCGCGCCACAGCTGGTCGAAGCGCGTGACGCGCACGTCGCGCTCGGGCATCTCGACGGCCTCGCCGGCGCGGGCCAGCGCGTACGCGCGGCGGCCGCCGATCTTGATCGCGCTGTAGGCCGGCGGGCGCTGGCGGATCACGCCGGTCGGCAGGACCGGCGGGTCCGGCGGGACGGCACCGGTCGGCGTCAGCTCGCCCTCGGGATCGCCGGTGGTCGACGTCCACCCCAGCCGGGCGACCGTCTCATAGGACTTGGGCGCGTCCATCAGGAACTGCTGCACGCGTGTGGCGCGGCCGACGAGCACGAGCAGCAGGCCGGTGGCGAACGGGTCCAGGGTGCCGGCGTGGCCGACCTTCGTGCCGCGCGGCAGCGCCCGCCGGATCCGGGCCACGATGTCGTGCGAGGTCGGGCCGGCGGGCTTGTCGACCAGGAAGACGCCGTCGAGGGCCGCGCCCCGCTCAGCGGGCGTCATGAGGCTCTCCCGCCTACGTCGAGGACAGCGCGAGCTGCACCGCGACCTGCTCGCGCAGGAACGCGACGAGCTCCTCGTCGCCGAGCTCGGTGGAGAAGCCGGCCGCCTGGCGGTGGCCTCCCCCGCCCCCGGCCCGCGCGATCGCCGAGACGTCGACCTCGCCGTCGGTCGAGCGCAGCGAGACCTTGGAGTGGATGACGTCGCCGTCGATGGAGATCTCGCGCGCCAGCGCGGCGACCTTGGTGTGCTCCACCGACCGCAGGTGGTCGATGATGCCCTCGGTGTAGCTGTCCTCGGCGCCGGCCGCGTCGAAGTCGGCGCGCGTGACGCGGGCGACCGTCAGCGCGCCGTCGTCGTGGCGGGACACGCGCGCCAGCGCCAGCGCGAGCAGCTCGAGCTTGGCGTAGGGCATGTCCTCGTAGAGGCGGCGGTAGATCGCGTGGGTGTCGACGCCGGCCTCGATCAGCTCGGCGGCCATCACGTGCGCCCGCGGCCCGGTGTTCTCGTACATGAACTTGCCGGTGTCGGTCACCAGCCCCACGTACAGCGCCTCGGCGAGGTCCTGGTCGGGCTCGACGCCGAGCGCGCGCATCAGGTCCCACACGATCTCGGCGGTGCACGACGAGTCGGGGTCGACGAGGTTGACCGTCCCGAACCGCGTGTTGTCGTGGTGGTGGTCGACGTTGAGGATGTGGGCGTCGTCGCCCTTGACGACCGCCAGCGGCGTGCGGTCGATGTTGCCGCAGTCCAGGAAGATGATCGTGCGCTGCATGAGGTCGGTCGGCGGGATCGTCGACAGCCCCTGCAGATCGAAGAAGCGGTACTCGTAGGGCAGCGGGAACTCGTCGGCGGCCATCAACATGACCGAGTCCTTGCCGAGCGCGGTGAGGATCCGGTGCATGGCCACGAGCGAGCCGAGCGCGTCCCCGTCGGGATGCTCATGGGTGACGAGGCAGAACCGCTCGCCGTCGCGAAGCTCGGAGAGCACCTGCTCGCGGGCAGATCGAACGCCGTCGCCGTCCATCAGTCGCGGTCCTCCTGCACGACGTCCTCGATCAAGGCCTCCAGCTTGGCGGCCTTCTCGGCGGTCTCGTCCAGCGCGAACTCGAGCGTCGGGGTCCGCTTCATGCGCAGCTCGCGCGCGAGCCGCGCCTGGAGGATGCCGTGCGCGGACGCGAGGCCCTCGAGCGTGGCGGCCTTCTCCTCGTCGGTCCCGAACACGCTGACGAACACCCGCGCCTGGCGCAGGTCGCCACTCGTCCGCACCTCGGTGACTGTCACGAATCCGACCCGTGGGTCCTTGAGATCTTTGGTCACTGCTGCGCCGAGCACCTCGCGGACAGCCTCGTCCACGCGGCGCATGCGCGATCCTGGGGTGCTCATCCTAGACCCTCCACGTGGCGTCGAGTCGCCCGTCGTTGCGACGGGCGACTCGGTGGCGGCGGCGCGACATGGTCGCTCAGCGTTCCGGGCTACTGCGGCTGGAGCTCTCGCTCCACCTGCCGCGTCTCGTAGACCTCCAGCACGTCCTCCTCGCGGACGTCCTGGAAGTTGGCCAGCACGATGCCGCACTCGAAGCCGGCCGCGACCTCGCGGGCGTCCTCGTTGAAGCGCCGCAGCGTGTCGATCGTCGTCTCCGTGAGGACGGTGCCGTCGCGGATGACCCGGACCTTCGCCCCGCGGCGGACCACGCCGTCCAGGACGTAGGAGCCTGCGATGACGCCGATCTTGGACGCGCGGAACGTCTGGCGGACCTCGACGTGGCCGATCGTGTCCTCGACCTCTTCCGGCGCGAGGAGGCCTGTCATGGCCGCGCGCAGGTCGTCGAGGGCGGAGTAGATCACCGAGTAGTGGCGGATCTCGACGCCCTGGCGGTCGGCCAGCGCCTGCGCGTCGCCCACCGGGCGCACGTTGAAGGCGAGGATGACCGCGTCGGACGCGGCGGCGAGCATGACGTCGGACTCGTTGATGCCGCCGACGCCGCTGTGCAGCACGTTGACGAGCACCTCGTCCTGGGGCAGCCGGGCGATCTCGTCCTCGAGCGCCTCGACCGAACCGGCGACGTCGCCCTTGACCACGAGCGGCAGCTCGGCGAGCTCGTCCATGCGGGCGCGGCGGAAGACGTCCTCGAAGGACACCTTGCGGCCGGAGCGGCGGGCCAGCGACTCGGACTTCTCGCGCGTCTCGCGCTCCTGCGCCAGGCGGCGGGCCTCGCGGTCGTTGGCGACGACGCGGACGACCTCGCCGGCGTCGGGGACGCCGTCGAAGCCCAGGATCTCGATCGGATCGCCGGGGACGGCGGTCTTGACGCGCTCGCCCCGGTAGTCGTTCATGGCGCGGACGCGACCGGCGACGGGGCCCGCGAACAGGGCGTCGCCGATGTTCATCGTGCCGCGCTGGATCAGGACCGTCACGACCGGGCCGCGGCCCGGGTCGAGCTTGGACTCGATGACCACGCCCGACGCCTCGGCGTTCGGGTTGGCCTCGAGCTCCTCGAGCTCGGCGACGACGAGGATCGTGTCCAGCAGGTCCTCGAGGTTCTGGCCCGTCTTGGCGGAGACGTCGACGTACTCGGTCTCGCCACCCCACTCCGACGGCTGGAGGCCGCGCTGCGTGAGCTCGGTGCGCACCCGGGTCGGGTCCGCGCCCTCCTTGTCGATCTTGTTGACGGCGACGACCACCGGGACGTCGGCGGCGTGCGCGTGGTCGATGGCCTCGTCGGTCTGCGGGCGCGCGCCGTCGTCGGCGGCGACCACGATCACGGCGATGTCGGTCACGCGGGCGCCGCGGGCACGCATGGCGGTGAACGCCTGGTGGCCCGGGGTGTCCAGGAACGTGATCGTCTTGCCGTTGTGGTGGACCTGGTAGGCGCCGATGTGCTGGGTGATGCCACCGGCCTCGCCGGCGGCGACCTCGGCGTTGCGGACCGCGTCCAGCAGCGACGTCTTGCCGTGGTCGACGTGGCCCATGATCGTCACGACCGGCGGACGCTCGATGAGGTCCTCGGCGGCGTCGTCGTACTCGAGCTCGTCCTCCTCCTCGTCGGCGAG
>JAWVGD010000054.1:0-5476 GCA_033855515.1 Baekduia sp. | reverse complement strand
CCTCGCGCTCGAGCAGCGTCACGTCGGCACCGAGCGTCGCATAGGCCTGCGCCAGCTCGACGCCGACCGCGCCGCCGCCCATCACGATCAGCGATCCGGGCACGGCCTTCGCCGTCGTCGCCTCGCGATTGGTCCACGGCGCGGCGTCCGCCAGCCCCGGGACGGGCGGGATCATCGGCACGGTGCCGACCGCGATCACCACGGCCCTGCGCGCGCGCAGGGCGATGTCGCCCGCGTGGACGAGGCGCTCGCCCGCCAGGTGCCCGCGACCGCGCACGAGCCGCACGCCACGTTCCTCCAGCCACGGAAGCTGCGAGCTGTCGTCGAGGCGATGGATGACCTCGTCGCGCCGCTCCAGGACCGCGCCGGCGTCCAGCGTGCCCGTCACCGCCTCGCGCGCGCCCGGCACCCGTCGTGCCTCGTCCAGCGCCTGCGCGGGACGAAGCAGCGCCTTGGACGGCATGCAGGCCCAGTAGGAGCACTCGCCGCCGACCAGGCGGTCCTCGACGATCGCGACCTCCAGGTCGCGGTCGCCCAGGCGGCCGGCGATCACCTCGCCCGACGGGCCGCCCCCCAGCACGACGACGTCGACCTCGGTCTCATGCTCTGCAGCATCGCTCACGCGTCCCCACCGGCCTTCCAGTCCTTGAACGCGTCGAGAAGCTCGCGCTCGGTGTCGGGCTTCAGCGCCCCTGGATCCAGGTCTCCCATCACCGACATGGTGATGCGCATCTGCTCCAGGTAGGCGGTGCAGTTGGCGCACGCGGCGATGTGCGCCTCGAACCGGACGCGGTCGGCGGGCGACAGCGTGCCCTCCAGGTAGTCGGTGACGAGCTCGACCAGCTCGCGGCAGGTCAGGCCGGGCCCGCCGCCGCGGCGCCAGGGAAGCCAAGTGGGTGTCCATCGTCGGGTCATGCGTCGATCCAGTCCTCGAGCGCGGCGCGCACCTTCGTCCGGGCGCGATGCAGGAGGACGCGTTGGTTGGTCTCGCTCAGGTCCAAAGCGTTGCGGACCTCCTCGGAGCTGAGACCCTCGAGGTCGCGCAGGGTGATGACGGCCTTCTGGCGCTCGGGCAGCTCGTCGATGGCCGCCTCGACCAGCCGGCGCGCCTCCTTGGAGCGCAGCGCGGCCTCCGGGTCATCCTCCCAATGGCGCGGCGGCGAGGCCCACGCGCCGTCGGGCGCGAAGCGCACGGGGTCGACCGAGGGCCCGTCGCCGTCGTCGCCGCCGGCGTCCTCGCCGACCGACGCGAACGGGATCGAGCGGTGCTCGCGCACGCCCTTGGTCTTGGCGCGGTTGATGAGGATCCGGAAGAGCCAGGTCTTGAACGACGAGCGCCCCTCGAAGCGCTCCAGGCCCTTGAGCACGGCCAGCCACGTCTCCTGGACCACCTCCTCGGCGACCGCCGTGCTGGCGACGTACATCCGGGCCAGGCGCAGCAGCGCGGGAGAGTGGCGGCGCACGAGCGCGGTGAAGGCCTCCTCGTCGCCGGCCTGCGCGCGTTCGACCAACTGCTGGTCGTCGGCGGGCGCAGCGGGCGGCATCGCCAGCGACAATAGCCTGCACGCGGCCGGATCGCCCGGCGTGAGAAGGTGACCCGCGGGGAACAGGATCCGGATTCGAATGGCGCAGAGATTCATCGGAGTGGACGTCGGGGGCACGAAGGTGTCGGTGGCCGTGCTGGAGGGGTCTGAGCTGTCGGAGCCCACCCTGCGGCCCACCGTCCTCTCCAGCTCCGACGGCCTGATCGAGCAGCTCACCGACCTCATCGAGGAGGCGGGCCCGGCCGACGCCGTGGGGATCGGGGTGCCGTCCGTCGTGGACTTCGCCACCGGCACCGCGCGGCACTCCGTCAACGTCCCGCTCCAGGACGTCCCGCTGCGCCGCGTGCTCACCGAGCGCCTGCGGCTCCCCGTCTACGTCGACAACGACGCCACGGTCGCGGCCCTGGCCGAGGCCCACGACGACCAGCTCAAGCCGATCGCCCAGAGCCTCGTGCTGTTCACCATCGGCACCGGCGTGGGCGGCGGGATCGTCATCGGGGGCCGGATCTACCGCGGCGCGACCGGCGGTGCGGCCGAGCTCGGCCACCAGCTCCTCGGCGCCGACCTGAGCGGCGGCGCCCCGCCCCACTCCGACGAGGCGCCACAGCCCGGCTCGCTCGAGCGCCTGGCCGCGGGCCGCGCGCTGGACGCCCTCGGCCGCGAGCGGGGGTTCGTCGACGGGCCCGAGGTGGTCCGCGCGGCCCGTGACGGAGACGCCGCCGCGCTGGAGGCCGTACGCATTCTTGGAGAACGCCTCGGAGTGGGTATCGCCAATGCCATCAACGTCTTCGACCCCGAGCAGGTGGTGATCGGCGGCGGCGTCTCCGCGGCCGGTGAGCTGCTGCTGGAGCCCGCGCGCGCCGTCGCGCGGCGGTTCGTCCTGCCTGGCGTGGGTACCCGCACCGAGATCCGTCTTGCGCGCTACGGCCCGCGGGCCGGGGTACGCGGAGCGGCCCTATTGGCCGGTCAGGAAGTGCTCAACTCGTGAAAACGAGGGTTGCCTCTGCTAAGCCGGTCGTAGGATCGAATGTGACCAAGGAGGCAACACCATGAGCAACGCCGCATCTGTCAACGAACGCCTCGCACGCCTCACGGCGCTGGGGACCAGCATCTGGCTCGACCAGATCCGCCGATCCCTCGTCCAGGGGGGTGAGCTGCGCACCCTCGTCGAAGAGCGGTCGCTGCGCGGCATGACCTCCAATCCGGCGATCTTCGAGAAGGCGATCCTCGGCGCCGACGAGTACGACGACCAGATCCAGACCCTCGTCGACGAGGGCAAGGACGCACGCGAGATCTACCAGGCCATCGCCATCCAGGACGTGCAGGAGGCCGCCGACGTCCTGCGCTCGGTCTACGACCAGACCAACGGCTACGACGGCTACGTGTCCCTCGAGGTCGACCCCGACCTCGCCTTCGACACCGACAAGACGATCGAGCAGGCGCGGGAGTACTGGGGCCGCGTCGACCGCCCCAACCTGATGATCAAGATCCCGGGCACGACCGAGGGGCTCCCGGCGATCGAGCAGGCGCTGTATGAGGGCATCAACATCAACGTGACGCTGCTCTTCAAGGTGCAGCAGTACGAGAAGGTCATCGACGCCTTCATCGCCGGCATGACGCGCCGCCTGGACGAGGGCAAGCCGGTCGACTCGATCCACTCGGTCGCGTCGTTCTTCGTCTCCCGCGTCGACACCGAGGTCGACCAGCGGCTCGAGGCGATGGGCGCCCCGGAGGAGCTGTTCGGCAAGGCGGGCGTCGCGAACGCCCGCGCGGCCTACCAGTCCTTCCTGAAGGTCTTCCACGGTGACCGCTTCCAGGCGCTGCGCGATGCCGGGGCGCCGGTCCAGCGTCCGCTGTGGGCATCCACGGGGGTCAAGAACCCCAAGTACCAGGACACCATGTACGTCGACGAGCTGGCCGGCCCGGAGACCGTCAACACGATGCCGATGGCGACGCTCGACGCCGCCGCCGACCACGGCGAGGCGACCGAGCCCCGGGTGACGATCGACCCCACCGACGACCTGAAGGCCCTGGCCGGCGCTGGGATCGACATGGACGACGTGACCGACAAGCTCCTCAAGGACGGCGTCGACGCGTTCGTGACCCCGATGGAGAAGCTGCTCGCCGGCATCGAGGCCAAGCGGAAGGCCACCGCGTGAGCGCGGAGGGCCTCGCCCAGGGGCTCGGCCTCCGGGCGCGAGCTCGCCCGGGGGCCCGCACGCGCGGCCTGAGGAGGGTCGCGGCATGAGCGCGGAGGGCCTCGCCCCGAGCCTCGACGCGTCGATCCCCGAGGCCTACCGGCCGACGATCGACGCGCGGGGCCGCCGCGCCGTCACGGAGGACGTCGCCCGCCGCATCTTCGCCAAGGACGACACGCTCTGGGGCCCCGCCGGGCAGCCGGAGGTCAGCAACCGCCTCGGCTGGCTCGACGTCCACGACCGCCTGGCCGCCGAGGTCGACGACCTGAAGGCCTTCGTCGCCCAGGCCCGGGCCGACGGCTTCACCGAGGCCGTCGTGCTCGGCATGGGCGGCTCGTCGCTGGCGCCCGAGGTCTTCCGCCGCTCGTTCGGCACCCACGAGGACGGGCTCATCCTGCACGTCCTCGACTCGACCGACGCCGACGCCGTACGCGACAGCGAGGCTGCCGTCGACCTGCCGACCGCGCTCTTCGTCGTGTCGTCCAAGTCGGGCGGCACGATCGAGACGCTGTCGGCCTTCCATTACTTCTGGGAGCGCACGGGCGGCAACGGATCGCAGTTCGTCGCGATCACCGACCCGGGCTCGGGCCTGCAGACGCTCGCCGAGGACCGCGGCTTCCGGCGGGTCTTCCTCAACGACCCCAACATCGGCGGCCGCTACAGCGCGCTGTCGTACTTCGGGATCGTGCCCGCCGCGCTGCTGGGAGCCGACATCGGCGCGCTGCTGCAGAGCGCTTCGGCGCTCGAGGCCCAGCTGCAGGAGCCCGACCCCGCGCAGAACCCGGGGCTGTGGCTCGGCAACGCGATCGGCGAGCTGTCGCTGGAGGGCCGCGACAAGCTGACCTTCCTCGTCGACACGCCGCTCGAGAGCTTCGGCCTGTGGGTCGAGCAGCTGATCGCCGAGTCCACCGGCAAGCACGGCAAGGGCATCCTTCCCGTGGCCGACGAGCCGCTCGCCGCGGCCGAGGCCTACGGCAACGACCGCGTCTTCGTGCACCTGCACGACGACAGCCACCCGGACGTCGACGGCGCCGTGCTGCGCCTGGTCGACGCCGATCAGCCGGTCATCACGATCAACACCCACGGGCCGGCGGACCTCGGCCGCATCATGCTGCTGTGGGAGTTCGCCACCGCGGTCGCCGGCTGGGTCCTGGAGATCAACCCGTTCGACCAGCCCAACGTGCAGTCGGCCAAGGACAAGACCAAGGAGGTCCTGGCCCAGGACACGCCGCCGCAGCTCCCCGAGGCCGACGAGGCGGCGCTGAAGGCGCTGTTGGACTCGGGGCCGCGCTCCTACCTGGCGATCCAGGGCTACCTGGCGCCGACCGAGGAGTTCGACGGCGAGGTCGCCGAGCTGCGCGCGTTCATCCGCGACCGCACGCTCATGGCCACGACGTTCGGCTACGGCCCGCGGTACCTGCACTCCACCGGACAGCTCCACAAGGGCGGCCCCCCGGAGGGCCGGTTCCTGCAGCTGCTCCACGAGGCCGACCAGGACCTGGAGGTCCCGGGCGAGTCGTTGACCTTCGAGACCCTCAAGCGCGCGCAGGCGGACGGCGACCTGCTCGTCCTGCGCGACCACGGCCTGCCGGCGGAGCGCCTCGTGCTCCGCGGTGACCCCGTCGCGGCGCTGCGCATCATCAAGGAGAACCTGTAACCCATGGCGCAGATCGGCTTCGTCGGCCTCGGCCGCATGGGCGGCAACATGGTCGCCCGCATCAAGCGCGACTCCGA
>JAWVGD010000053.1:0-5159 GCA_033855515.1 Baekduia sp. | reverse complement strand
GTCATGGCGCACCCGTTCACCGGCTCCTGGGGCTATCAGGTGACCGGCTACTTCGCACCCGACCCGCGCCTCGGCACGCCCGATGACCTCAAGGCCTTCGTCGACCGCATGCACGAGCACGGCGTCGGCGTGTTGATGGACTGGGTGCCCGCGCACTTCCCGCGCGACGACTGGGCCCTGGCGCGTTTCGACGGCACCGCCCTGTACGAGCACGAGGACCCGCGCCGGGGCGCGCACCCGGAGTGGGGGACGCTCGTCTTCAACTTCGGGCGCAACGAGGTCCGCAACTTCCTGCTGGCCTCCGGCCTGTTCTGGTGCCACGAGTACCACGCCGACGGCCTGCGGGTGGATGCGGTCGCGTCGATGCTGTACCTCGACTACTCGCGCAAGGCGGGGGAGTGGATCCCCAACGAGCACGGCGGCCGCGAGGACCTCGAGGCCGTCGCCTTCCTCAAGGAGCTCAACGAGGTCCTCCACGCGCGGGAGCCCGGCGTGATCTCCGCCGCCGAGGAGTCGACGGCGTGGCCGGGAGTCTCGCGCCCGACCTACGTCGGCGGCCTCGGCTTCGGGTTCAAGTGGAACATGGGGTGGATGCACGACACGCTGGACTACTTCGCGCACGAGCCGATCCACCGGCGCTTCCACCACCATGAGCTGACGTTCTCGTTGATGTACGCCTTCAGCGAGAACTTCATCCTGCCGCTGAGCCACGACGAGGTCGTCCACGGCAAGGGCACCATCTACTCGCGGATGCCCGGCGACCACTGGCAGAAGCTCGCCAACGTCCGCGCCCTGTACGCCTACCAGTGGGCCCATCCCGGCAAGCAGCTGTTGTTCATGGGCCAGGAGTTCGCCCAGGTCGAGGAGTGGTCGGCCGAGCGCTCGCTGGACTGGCACCTGCTCGAGGGAAGCGACTCCGGCCACGCCGGCGTGCAGCGCCTGGTGCGCGACCTCAACCACGCCTACCGCGACGAGCCCGCGCTGTGGCAGCGCGACGAGGACCCGGAGGGCTTCTACTGGATCGAGGCCAACGACTCCGAGAACAGCGTCGTCGCGTTCGCCCGCACCTCGCGCGACGGCCGCGTGCTGGTGTGTGTCATGAACCTGACGCCGATCCCGCGCGAGGGCTATCGGGTCGGCCTGCCGCAGGGCGGCCGCTGGCGCGAAGTCCTCAACACCGACGCCGAGCAGTACGGCGGGTCCGGCATGGGCAACCTCGGCGGCGTCGACACCGAGCCGCTGCCCTGGCACGGGCAGCCGGCGTCGGCGGCCATGACGCTCCCACCCCTGAGCGTGCTCTGGTTCGCACCGGAGGGCTGAGGTGGGCGCCGGCGGGGCGCATGCGCCACTCGCGCCCTGGAAGATGCGCGCAGTGATGCGCTATTTCGCCCTGCAAGACCGCGGGACCACCGTGCGCCGCGAGGTGCTCGGCGGCGTCGTCACGTTCCTCACGATGTCCTACATCGTGTTCGTCAACCCGGCGATCCTCTCGAGCGCCGGGCTGCCGTTCAACGCCGTCGCGGTCGCCACGGCGCTTGCGGCGGCCGGGTTCACGATCCTGATGGGCGTCGCGACGAACCTCCCGTTCGCCCTCGCCTCGGGGCTCGGGATCAACGCGGTCGTGGCGTTCGACATCATCTTGGGCCGCAAGGTCTCGCCCGACGTCGGGATGGCGTGCATCGTGCTCGAGGGCGCGGTCGCCGTCGTGCTCGTGCTCGCCGGCTTCCGCGAAGCGGTCGTGCGCGCGGTGCCGTCGTCGCTGAAGCTCGCGATCGGCGTCGGCATCGGGCTGTTCATCACGTTGGTCGGCCTGCGCGACGGCGGCATCGTCGTCAACAACCCGGCGACCGGCATCGGCCTCGGCGATCTCACCTCCGGCCCGGCGCTCATCGCGCTGGCCGGGATCCTGGCGGCGCTCGGGCTGAGCGCCGCCGGCGTCCGCGGGGCGATCCTCTTCGGGATCGCCACCTCGACGATCCTGGGGCTGATCTTCGGGGTGCTCGACGGCCCCAGCGCCATCGCGCGCTGGCCGCACTCGGGCGACTTCTCGACGATCGGCGACGGCCTGTCCGGGCACGCGCTGTCCGACGCGCTGACCTGGACGCTCGTGCCGGTGATCTTCTCGCTCTTCATGACCGACTTCTTCGACACCGTGGGGACCGCCTATGCGGTCACCAGCGCCGGCGGGCTGCTGGACGAGAACGGGGAAGTCCCCAAGATCAAGCCGCTGCTGCTGGTCGACTCGCTGGCCGCAGCAGGCGGCGGGGCCATGGGCGTGTCGTCGGTGACGACCTACGTCGAGAGCGGCGCCGGGGTCGCGGAGGGCGCGCGCACGGGCCTGGCGTCGGTCGTGACCGGCCTCCTGTTCGCGCTGACGATCTTCTTCGTGCCGCTCATCGCGGTGGTGGGCCAGGGCGTGGCCGTCTCCAAGGACACGGTGATCCACCCGGCCGTCGCACCCGCGCTGGTGATGGTCGGCTACCTGATGATCCAGCTCGTGCGGGGCATCGACTGGGACGCGCCCGAGGATGCCGTCCCCGCGTTCCTGGTGATCGCGGGCGTTCCGCTGACCTTCTCCATCTCCGCGGGGATCGGCCTGGGGGTCTTCGGGTACGTGGTCACCATGCTCGCGCGCCGACGGGCGCGGGAGATCCATCCGATCATGTGGGCGCTCGTGCCGCTGTTCGCCGCGTTCTTCGCGTCCGGGTGGCTTTCGTCCCACGTGTTCTGACCGCGCGAAGAGCGCCAGGTTCTTCGCGTCCGGGTGGCTGTCGTCCAACGTGTTCTGACCGCGTGACGCGTGCCGCGCCCGTTCGCGGGTGCCCGGCCGTCTGCCCACGTGTTCTGAAACCCCGTCCGAGGGGGAAGGGTCCTTCCGATGTCCGCCGCCGCCATTCTCCCCTGGGAGCACCCGCTGGGTGCCACGCCGCTGCCCGACGGCACCACGCGCTTCCGCGTGTTCTCGCTGCACCACGAGCCACGCCTGTCGGTCGGAGGCGCCGAGCACGCGATGCAGGACGAGGGCCACGGCACGTGGACGGCGACCGTGCCGGCCCGCGCCGGCGAGGACTACACCTACATCATCGACGGGCAGCTGCTGCCGGACCCGTGCACCCGGCTGCAGCCCGAGGGGCTGCGCGGCCCGTCGCGCATCGTCGACCCCAGCGCGTGGGCGTGGACCGACGACGGCTGGAACGGCGTCGCGCTGGAGGACCTCGTCGTCTACGAGCTGCACGTCGGCACGTTCACCGAAGTGGGCACCTTCGACGCGATCATCGAGCATCTCGCCGGCCTGCGCGAGCTCGGCGTGACCGCCATCGAGCTCATGCCCATCGCCGACTTCCCCGGCCGCCGCGGGTGGGGCTACGACGGCGTGTACGTCTGGGCCTCGCACGAGGCCTACGGCGGCCCGGACGGCCTGCAACGCCTCGTCGACGCGGCGCACGGCGAGGGCATCGCGGTGCTGCTCGACATGGTCCTCAACCACGTCGGAGCCTCAGGCGAGAAGGCGCTGCGCGCGTTCGGCCCGTACTTCACCGACAAGTACGCGACCTTCTGGGGCGAGGCCATCAACTACGACGACGCGTGGTCGGGTCCGGTACGCGAGTGGGCCTGCCAGGCCGCCGAGATGTTCGTGCGGGACCTGCACCTCGACGGCGTGCGCCTCGACGCCATCCACGCGATCTTCGACTCGAGCACCGAGCACCTCGTCGCCGAGCTGACCCGCCGCGTCCACGGCCAGCGCTGGAGCACGCTCGTCATCGCCGAGTCCGGGCTCAACGACCCCAAGGTCGTGCGCGACGCCGAGCACGGCGGCTGGGGGTGCGACGCCGCGTGGGCCGACGACGTCCACCATGCGGTGCGCACGCTCGTGACCGACGAGCACGAGGGCTACTACGCCGAGTTCGGCCGGATGGCCGACCTCGCGCACGCCTTCCGCGACCCGCACCTGCACGACGGCCGCTGGTCGGCGTTCCGCCAGCGCCGCTTCGGCGCGCCCGCCGCGGGCTGCCCGCCCGAGCGCTTCGTCGTCTTCGACCAGAACCACGACCAGGTCGGCAACCGCGCGATCGGCGACCGCCTGCCGCCCGCCGCGCGCCCGCTGGCGGCGTTCGTCACGCTGCTGTCGCCCTACACGCCCATGCTCTTCATGGGCGAGGAGCACGGGGAAGCCGCGCCGTTCCAGTTCTTCACCGACCACATCGACGAGGAGATCGCCATCGCGACGCGCGAGGGACGCCGCCGGGAGTTCGCCGCCTTCGCCCACTTCGCCGGGGAGGAGGTCCCCGACCCGCAGGACCCTGCGACGTTCGAGCGCTCCAAGCTCACCCGCACGGGGGATCTGGCCCTGCGTGACCACTACCGTCGTCTGCTCGCCGCACGTAAGACGCTCCCGCGTGGGCCGGTGGACGACGTCGTCTACGACGAGGCCGCCCGCTGGATTCGGGTACGACGCGGCGACCACACCATGATCATGAACTTCTCAGACACCGAGCAGGTCGTCCCGGGCGCCGCTGCGCGCACGCTCGTCCTGGCCACCCACGACACCGTCGCGCTTGCCCCCGACGGCACCGTCGCGCTGCCGCCCCTGGCCGGCGCGCTGGTGGAGGGCGGCCGGTGAGCCGCGAGGCCTGGCCCGGTGAGCCCTTCCCCCTCGGCCCCACATGGGACGGCCAGGGCACGAACTTCTCCATCTTCAGCGAGAACGCCGAGCGCGTGGAGCTGTGCCTGTTCGACCGCGACGGCGTCGAGGAGCGCGTGGAGGTGGTCGACCAGACGCAGCACAACTGGCACTGCTACCTGCCGGGCGTCGGGCCCGGGCAGCGCTACGCCTATCGCATCCACGGACCCTACGAGCCCCACAACGGCCATCGCTTCAACCCCAACAAGCTGCTGATCGACCCCTACGCCAAGGCGATCGACGGGACGATCGACTGGGACGCGGCCAACGCGCTGCCCTACACGCCCCCCGAGGGCGAGGTCACCGACGACGCCGACCTCGAGTTCGACGACGAGGACAGCGCTCCCGCGATCCCCAAGGGCGTCGTAGTGGACCCGTCCTTCAACTGGGAGGACGACAAGCCGCCGCGGATCCCGTGGACCGAGACGGTGATCTACGAGACCCACGTCAAGGGCATCAGCAAGCAGTTCGAAGGGCT
>JAWVGD010000052.1:0-4574 GCA_033855515.1 Baekduia sp. | reverse complement strand
TGAGCTCCGGGTGTGCGCGCACGATGCCCTCCACGAGCGTCGTCTTGCCCGCGCCGTCGATGCCCTCGACGGTGATGAGTCGCCCGCGCTCTGCCATGGGCGCGTGACAGTACCCTGGCCCGCGCATGCTCGAGGCCGCCGATCGCCATCCCCACGCCCGTGCGGTGCTGCGCGCGGCGGTGCCGCCCGAGGGCGCCCCGTCGCACGCGTACTTGTTCCACGGGCCCGCGGGGGCGGGCAAGCGCGAGGTCGCCCGCGCGTTCGCCGCCGAGTTGCTGGCCGAGGGGGCGGCCGATCCGGCTGACGCGCGCCGGCGCGTGATCGAGGGCGTCCACCCGGACCTCACGTGGGTCCGGCCCAGCGGCGCGGCGGAGATGCTCGTCTCCGACATCGAGGAGCCGGTCGTGGCGGCGGTCACCCACACGCCGTTCGAGGCGCAGCGGCGCGTCTTCGTCATCGAGGGCGCCGACACGATGAACGACCAGTCGGCCAACAAGATGCTCAAGACGCTCGAGGAGCCGCCGCCGTTCGCGCACCTCGTGCTGCTCACCGACAAGCCCGGCAACATGCTGCCGACGATCGCGTCGCGCTGCCAGCCGGTGCGCTTCGAGGCCGCCACGCCGGAGGAGCTCTCGCAGCGCCTGCAGACCAGGCACGGCGTGCCGCCGCTGACCGCGGACGCGTGCGCGCGCCTGGCGCTGGGCGACGCGGAGCGCGCGCTGATCCTCGCGCTGGCCGACGGTCCGGCGCTGCGCGACGCCGCCGAGCGCTACGCCCGTGCAGCCCTCAACGCCCGGCTCGCCGACCGGCCGTGGATCGCGCTGCTGGACCAGGCGCGGGCGCGGGGGGACGCGGCCGCCTCCGGCGTCGCCCAGGCGATCGCCGCCGACGCCGAGCTGCTGCCCGACCGCGAGGGCCGGCGGCTCAAGCGCGACGGGGAGACCGCCGGCAAGCGCGCCCACCGCCGTGCCCACGCGGCGACGATCGACCATGGCCTACAACTTGCCGCGCTGTGGCTGCGCGACGTCGCGGCGACCAAGGACGGCGTGCCCGAGATCGTCCACCACTCCGACCGCGCGGCGCAGATCGCGGCCGACGCCGAGGAGTCGCCCGCGACGGCGGCCCGCCTGCGCGACGCGGTCGGCCTGGTCGAGGAGGCCCGGACGATGCTCATCCTCAACCCGTCCGAGGAGCTGGCGCTCGAGGCCCTGGCCTCCAAGGTCGAGCGCCTGCTCAACGGCTGAGGCCTCTGGGCCGGGCGCCGCGCCCCGCCGGGCCGCGCGTCGGTGGCGCCTCGTGCGAGCGTCGCGGCGGGGAGTGCGGCAGCGTGCCCCCGGCGCGGGCCTCAGGTGCTGCTCAGATTCGCCCGATCGCGCCCAGCTGCGGCTGCAGGCCGTGCAGGTCGAAGGCCCGGAACGCGTGGAAGCGCGGATGGTCGGGACCGTGGAAGTCGGCCGAGCCGGTGGTGAGCAGGCCGAGATCGGTGCACGCGCGGACGGCGACCTCCGTCTCCTCGCGCGTGTGCGTGACGTAGAAGGCCTCGACGCCGTCGAGCCCCAGGGCGGCGAAGCGCGCGATCGCGTCGACGACGTCCTGCGGCGCCTCGACATCCCAGAACGGGTGCGCCCAGACGGACACGCCGCCGGCGGCATGGATCGCGTCGATGGCCTCGGCGACCGTCGGCGTCGTGCGCCGGCGGTAGGCCGGGGCGCCGGGGACGAGGTAGGCCTCCAGGAGCTTGCCGAAGTCGGCCAGCCCTTCCCGCTCGATGCGCGCGGCGTTGCCAGGGTGACCGAACGCGGCCTGAGCGAGGTGGGGGCGGCCCACCGGCAGGCCGGCGGCCCGGCGGGCGTCGAGCGGAGCGCGATCCAGCTTCAGGCCGGCCTCCTCGAGCGCGTCGGCCATGCGGTCGGCGCGCGCCCCGCGGTCGGCGCGGAAGCGCTCCAACGTGGCCAGGAGGCCGAGGTTGGTGTGGTCGATCCCGTAGCCGAGGATGTGCAGGTCCTCGTAGTCGCCGTCGATGCTCGACAGCTCGGCGGCGGGCACCACGCGCGTCGCGCCGGCGGTGGCGTGCGCCGCCTCGAGCGCCTCGGCGACGCCGTCGACGGTGTCGTGGTCGGTCAGCGCGAGCAGCTCGACGCCCGCCGCCGAGGCGCGGGCGACGACCTCGGCCGGCGCGAGCGTCCCGTCGGAGTACGTGGAGTGCGACTGCAGGTCGAAGGTCGGGCGGTGCTCGGGCATCGGTGAGACCGACCGTACCCGCGCCAAGCTCGTTAGCGCCCTAACGACATGGCGTTAGCATGCTAACGACATGGCGTCTACGTCCCCTCCGCCTGCCGCGACCGATCCGCAGCTCGACGCGTTCGTCGCCGCCTTCGACGACTTCGTGCGCGCCGCCAAGCGCGCCCGCGCGCGGGTCGAGCCCGACGCCGTCCTGACGGCGGCGCAGTACGACCTGCTCTTCCCGCTGCTGGAGGCCGAGGCGCCGCTGGGCCTGCGCGAGCTCGCGCGCGCCGCCGGCGTCAGCGCGCCCACCGCGACGCGGATGCTCGACGGGCTGGAGGGCCGCGGCCTCGTCACCCGCGAGCGCAGCGCCGAGGATCGGCGCGCGGTGCGCCTCGCGCTGACCGGCGAGGGCGCCCGGGAGGTCACCGACCGTCGCGCGCTGCTCCTGGCGCGCCGTCGCGCGCTGTTCGAGCAGCTCGCGCCGGGCGAGCGCCGCGCCGCCGCCAAGGTCCTGGCGCGGCTGGCCACCGCCTACGAGGGGATGGACGACTGATGGGCTCGGGACTGCCGAAGGACGTGCGGCCGATCGCGATCGTCGTCGTGATCGGGGCGCTCATGTCGATCCTCGACACGACGATCGTCAACGTCGCGCTTCAGACGCTGCGCCAGGACCTCAACGTCTCGCTGGCCACGATCCAGTGGGTCAGCACCGGGTACCTGCTCGCGCTGGCGGCGGTGATCCCGCTGACCGGCTGGATGGCCGAGCGCTTCGGCCCGCGCCGGGTCTGGATGGTCGCCGTCGGCGCGTTCGTGCTGACCAGCGCGCTGTGCGGCGCGGCCTGGAACGCCAACACGCTCATCGCCTTCCGCGTCCTTCAGGGCCTGGCGGGCGGGATGATCATGCCGATCGGGATGATCACGCTCGCCCAGGCGGCGGGGCCCAAGCGGATGGGTCGCGTGATGAGCGTCGTGGGCGTGCCGATGCTCCTCGGGCCGGTCGTCGGCCCCGTGCTCGGCGGCGTCCTGGTGGACAACCTGAGCTGGCGCTGGATCTTCTACGTCAACGTGCCCGTCGGCGCGATCGGCCTCGTGCTCGCCTACCGGTTGCTGCCCCGCGGTCGCGCCGCCGGGCACGCGTCGGAGGCCGGCCACGCGACGCCGCCGCTGGACAAGTTGGGGTTGTTGCTGTTGTCGCCGGGCGTGGCGGCGATCGTCTTCGGGCTCAGCGAGGTCGGGACCCGGCGCACGCTGACCGTCGCCAGCGCATGGGTGCCGCTCGTGGTCGGCCTGCTGATGGTCGCGGCGTTCGTGGTGCGCGCGACGCGAATCGAGCATCCACTGGTCGAGGTCAAGCTCTTCCGCGGCGCGGGCTTCAGCGCCGCGGCCGCGACGACGTCCCTCGTCGGCGGCGCGCTGTTCGGCTCGATGATCCTGCTGCCGCTCTACTACCAGGTGGTCCGCGGGCAGTCGCCGCTGGACGCCGGGCTGCTGATGATGCCCCAGGGCGTCGGCGCCGCGATCGGGATGAACGTCGCGGGCCGTCTGACCGACCGCATCGGTGCCGGGCGCGTCGTGCCGGTGGGGCTCCTGATCCTGGCGCTCGGGACGGTCCCGTACGCGACGATCGGAGGCAACACGTCCTACGTCGTCTTGATGGTCGGGTTGTTCGTCCGCGGCCTCGGCCTGGGCGGCACGATGATGCCGGCGATGGCCGCCGCGTACGCGACCCTCGACAGCGGCGCGCAGGTGCCGCGCGCTACGCCGATGCTCAACGTCCTCCAGCGCATCGGCGGCTCGATTGGCGTGGCGGTGCTCACCGTCATCCTCGAGAACTCCTTGCGCTCGGAGGTCGCCGGCGCCGGCGGCGGCGGGGCGGCCGGCGATGGGGCGGTGGGCGGCGCGCTGCCCGACGCGGTCCGCGTGCGCCTGCTCGACCCGCTCGGGACCGCCTTCGCCCACGCCTACACCTGGTCGCTGGTGGGGATCCTGCTGGCGCTCATCCCGGCGCTGCTGCTGATGCGCGAGGAGCGCCGGGCGCGCCGCCGCGCGGCGGCCGACGCGGCCGGCAAGGGCGACGGGTCCGTGGCCGAGCGCGCCGTCGTCGCGGCCTAGCCGCATCGGGCGGCGCCCCGCCCCATCCCACCGGTACCATCTGACGCCGCCAGGCCGACGTAGCTCAGCTGGTAGAGCACTTCACTCGTAATGAAGGGGTCCCCGGTTCGAATCCGGGCGTCGGCTCTAGCGAAAGCCCCGCTCCTAGCGGGGTTTTCGCGTTCCTAAGGGCTCAGCCGGGCACGTTGTTGTAGGCCTTGGGCAACCCACAGGGCAACCGACGCCCGCGCCGGGCA
>JAWVGD010000051.1:0-8628 GCA_033855515.1 Baekduia sp. | reverse complement strand
GGTGGAGGATCCGTCCAAGGCCGACCTGCTCGCGACCCTGCGCTCATTCTTCGACAACATGGCCAGCACGCGGCGAGTCGCCGAACGCCTCGGCGTGCACGAGAACACGATCCGCTACCGCCTGTCGCGCGTGGAGCAGATCACCGGTCTGGCGATCACGCACGACCCCGATGCGCAGCTGCAGGCGCGGCTGGCGCTCTTGGTGCTGATCCTCCAAGGTCGCGTCCCCGAGGCCTCCGCCGGCGAGGGCCCCGCGACCACGGCGCTGGTCGTGGTCTCCAACACCGCCGGCTGACGCGCGCGCTTGGGGAAAGCCCAAGCACGGCATCCGGGGGCGGGGCCCGTGCCGCGCCGCCCTTGGCATGCTCGCCCTCGGTTCAACGGTGAGGGAGACAGGAGGTCCACGTGCGCGACGTCTTCGTGGCGGGCGTCGGCGCGACGCCGTTCGGGAGGTCCGGGCGCAGCGCCGGCGCGCTGGAGCGCGACGCGCTGGCCGCGGCGATCGCGGACGCGGGCCTGACGGGCGCGCAGGTCGGCGGCGTCGCGCGGGCCGCCGGCCAGGGCGAGGGATCCGACGGCCGCGGGCTGCCGGCGCTGGGACCGGCGAGCGTGTCGGCGGCCCAGGCGTTGCAGCGCGGCTGGCACGCCGTGGCCAGCGGGGAGCTCGACGTCGTCATCTGCGTCGGCGTGCAGACCTTGCGGACGACGCACGATCACGCCGCGCTGCTCACCGATCGCGCCCGCGCGGCCGAGGCCTACATGTCGCAGTCCGGCGCGACGGCCGACCACCTGGCGCGCGTCGTGGCCAAGAACTCCGCCCAGGGCGTCGAGAACCCCCGGGCGCCACTGGCCCGCGCGCACGGTGCGGCCGAGGTGCTCGAGAGCGAGCTGCTGGTGGACCCGCTGCGCCGGCTCATGGTCGCCGAGCTGTCCGACGGCGCCGCCGCGGTGGTGCTGGCCGCGTCGCGCCGCCGGCGCGGTCCGGGGCCGCGGCCGCTGCGGATCCGCGCGTCGGTGCTGGCCCGCGGGCGGGTGGGAGACGTCCACGGCGCGGTGGCCGAGGCGGGGCGGATGGGCTACCAGGCGGCGGGCATCGGCCCCGACGACGTCGACTGCGCCGAAGTCGACGACGCGACCGCGGCCGGCGAGTTGATGTCCTATGAGGCGCTGCAGTTCGCGCCCGACGGCCAGGGCCCGGAGCTGGTGGCCGGCGGGTTCACGATGCTCGGCGGCGTGTTGCCGGTCAACGCCAGCGGCGGCATGCTGGCCCAGGGCGAAGCGGTCCGCGCTTCGGGCGTCGCGCAGATCTGCGAGCTGGCGTGGCAGCTGCGCCGGCAGGCGGGGCGCCGCCAGGTGGCCGGCGCACGCGTCGGCCTGGCATGCAGCGCGGGGCTCACCGACGATGGCGCGCCGGTGGTGTCGCTGACGATCGTGACCGCCGGCTGAGCCGGCGACGGACGCAAGCACACGCGCCGGCCGCGCGCAACGGCGGCCGGGGACGCGGTGGTGGCCCGCACAACGGGCAGGCCCAGGACGGACGGGCGCGCGCCCGCCCGCGTGCGACGCTGGACGTCGTGCTCTGCACCGAGATCGAGACGCTGCCCCAGCTGCTGCAGACCCGAGCCGCCGAGCTCGGCGAGGCCCGCTTCGTCCGCGACGCCCGTCAGACGTGGTCCTACGCCGAGCTGGCCCACCGCGTGACCGAGATCGCCGCCGGCCTTCGGGCCCGCGGCGTCGCTCAGGGCGATGTCGTCGGCGTCGTGCTGCCCAACGGCCCCGAGTACCTCGAGGTGTGGTGGGCCATCCTGTGGCTCGGCGCGGTGTTCAACCCGGTCAACCCGGACCTCACGACGCGTGAGGCGGTCGCGATCCTGGAGGACTCCGGCGCCGTGGCCATCGCCTGCCGCACCGACCGGGTGCCCGAGTTCGAGGCGGCCCGGGCCGAGCTCCCGGCCCTGCGCGAGCTGATCGCGGTGCAGCCGGGCGTGCCGGACCCGCTGCACGCGCTGCGTGGCGACGGCGTGATCGGCGAGCCCGCCGCCGCCGGTGGCGACGACTTGATGTCCTTGGTCTACACGTCCGGCACGACCGGCCGGCCGAAGGGCGCGATGCTCTCGCACCGCAACTTCCTGGCCGACACGCGCATGCTCGCCGAGCTCGTGCCGGCGGTGCGCGGCGACGTGCTGGGGATGGTGTTGCCGCTGTTCCACGTCAACGCCCAGCTCGTCACCACCGTGATGCCGATGCTGATCGGCGCGGAGGTCGCGATGTGGGACCGCTTCTCGGCCTCGACCTTCTGGAAGACCGTCGCGGAGTTCGAGCCGGTGACGTTCTCGGCGGTCCCGACGATGCTCGCGGCCCTCTTGCACGCGCCCGGCGCCGACGAGATGGCCGACAACTCGGTGCGCTACGTCATCTGCGGCGCGGCGCCGCTGTCGCCTGCGCTCTTCCGGCGCTTCGAGGAGAAGTTCTCGATCGCGATCCTCGAGGGTTACGGGCTGACCGAAGGCGCCTGCTGCTCGACGCTGAACGCGTTCCTCGGACCGCGCAAGATCGGCTCCATCGGCATGCCGGTGCGGGGCCAGGACGTCGTCATCCTCGACGAGGCCGGCCGGCCGGCGCCCGACGGCGAGCCCGGCGAGGTCTGCGTGCGCGGGCCGAACGTCATGCGGGGCTACTACAACCGCCCCGACGCCAACGCCGAGACGCTGCGCCACGGCTGGCTGCACACCGGCGACGTCGGCTTCCGCGACGCCGACGGCTTCTTCTTCCTGGTCGACCGCAAGAAGGACATGATCATCCGCGGCGGGGAGAACATCTACCCGCGCGAGATCGAGGACGTCCTGCAGGAGCACCCGGGCGTGCTCGAGGCCGCAGTGGTCGGCCGGCCCGACGAGGTGCGCGGGGAGGAGGTCCACGCCGTCGTCGTCCTCGCGGCCGGCACCGAGCTCGCCGACGTGCAGGCGCACTGCGCCGAGCGGCTGGCGCGCTTCAAGGTCCCGACGACCTGGGACGTGACCGACGCGCTGCCCAAGACCTCGACCGGCAAGATCGACAAGAAGCCGTTGCGCGCCGGTGTCGCCGGCCCCGCACCGGCCTGAACAGGAGAGATCGCCAACATGGGCATCCTCGACGGCAAGTCCGTCCTCATCACCGGCGCCGCGAGCGGCATCGGACGCGCCACCGCGCTGGAGGCGCACGCCGAAGGAGCAGCGCTGCTGCTGTCCGACGTCGATGCCGACCGGGGCGAAGCGCTCGCGGCGGAGATCGCCGGCGCCGGCGGCACGGCGACGTTCGCATCGTGCGACGTGACCGACGAAGGACAGGTCGAGGCCCTGATCTCCACCGCGCGCGAGAACGGCGGCCTCGACGGCGCGCTGAACTGCGCCGGCATCCTCGGGACCGTCGGCCTGACCGCGGACACGAGCTTCGACGACTGGCGCCGGATCCTCGACGTCGACCTCAACGGCGTGTTCCTGTGCACCAAGCACGAGGTCCGCGCGATGCTCGGCAACGGCGGCGGGTCGATCGTCAACATGGCGTCGGCGGCCGGGCTGATCGGCTGGGCGGGAGCACCCGGGTACGTCGCCGCCAAGCACGGCGTGGTGGGGCTGACCAAGGCCGCGGCCGTGGAGTACGCGGCCGAGGGCATCCGCGTCAACGCGATGTGCCCGTCCTACACCGAGACGCCGATGGTCTCCGACTTGTTCGACAACCTGCTCGGCGGCGACCCCGAGGCACCCAAGGCGGCGCTCGCGAACCATCCGATCGGCCGCTTCGCCCGGCCGCAGGAGATCGCGGCGGCCTGCGTCTGGCTGCTCTCCGACAAGGCTTCGTTCGTCACCGGAACGGCGATGAGCGTGGACGGCGGCTACACCGCGCCGTAGGCCTCGACCGGCAGCCGGGCCGGCGGCGTCCCTCCTCCTCCGCCGTCCCGGTCTGCCGCGGGGCCGATTGGGGTTTGCCCAACCGCCGCCGCGCCGCCCGGTGGCGGCACGCGCGCGATGGGCCAGGATCGGCGCATGGACCGAGGCAGCAGCAGCAACGACGCGGAGGTGCGGCGATGAAGGCGGCGGTCTTCAAGGGCGTCCACGACATCCAGGTGGAGGACGTCGACGAGCCCGAGGCCGGACCGGCCGACCTGGTGGTGTCGGTCGCCGCGTGCGGCATCTGCGGCTCCGACTTGCACACCTTCCTCCACGGCTCGTTCGTCGAGCCCGGCCAGGTGATGGGCCATGAGTTCGCCGGCGAGGTCATCGCCGCGGGCGCTGACGTCCAGGGCCTGGCCGTCGGCGACCGCGTGACGGCGTCGCCGATCGTGCCGTGCGGCCGCTGCGCGCGCTGCGCCGAGCAGCGCTACAACCTGTGCGCCGAGGCGTGGACGACGGGCATCGCCTACGGCCGGCCGGGCGCCTTTGCCGAGCGCGTCAGGATCCCGAACTCGGTTGCGGGCGAGAACGTCTTCAAGTTGGATGCCTCGGTCCCCGACGAGGCGGGGGCGACGGTGGAGCCGCTCGCCGTCGGCGTGCACGCGGTGCGCCTGGCCGGCGACGTGACGGGGCAGACCGCGCTCGTGCTCGGCCTCGGCACCATCGGCCAGCAGGTCGTCCAGGTGCTCAAGGCCTACGGCGCGGGCCGCGTGATCGGGATGGACCTGTCGCCGCTGCGACTGCGGGCCGCCGCCGAGATGGGCGCCGAGGCCGTCGACGGCGGCCCGGGGGTGCAGGATGCGCTGGCCGCCACGCTCGGAGACGGCGCCGAGGTGGACGTGGTCTTCGAGTGCTCGGGCGTGCCCGCGCTCAACGCCGCCGCGCTGGACGCCGTCAAGGGCGGCGGCACGATCGTCGTGCTGGCGCTCTACGACGACGACGTGTCGTTCAACCCGACGGTGCTCGTGCAGAAGGAGATCCGGCTGCAGGGCAGCATCGCCTACACGAGCGACGACTTCGGCGAGGCGGTCGCGCTGCTCACGCGCGGGGCCGTGCAGTTCGCGCCGTTGATCACGCAGCGCGAGTCGCTGGACGACGTCGCCGGAGCGTTCGCCGTGCAGTTGGAGAAGGACCGGTCGCTGAAGGTGCTGATCACGCCCAACGGGGCATGAGCGACCGCGACGGCTTCGAGCAGGTTCCGTACGCGCTGCCGGCCGGGGCGACCGAGGTCGTCCTGGTCCGGCACGGCGCGTCGGCGGCCGCGGTGCCGGGCGCGCGCTTCCCGCTGGTCGACGGCCGCGGTGATCCGCCGCTGTCGGAGGCCGGCCACCGCCAGGCCGAGGCGATCGCCGCACGCCTCGCGGCCGACCCGCCCTCGCGGCTGTACGTCACCAACCTGCGCCGCACGCACGAGACCGCGGCGCCGCTGGTCGCCGCCACCGGCCTGGAGCCGATCGTCGTCGACGACCTCGCCGAGGTGCGCCTCGGCGAATGGGAGGGCGGCGAGTACCGCGTGCGCGCCGGGCGCGGCGACCCGATCGTCCGGCGGATGTTCGCCGAGCAGCGGTGGGACGTCATCCCCGGCGGCGAGTCGATGGAGTCGCTCGGCGGCCGCGTGCGCGCGAGCATCGAGCGGATCGTCGCCGAGACGGGACCGGACGCCGTCGCGGCCGCGGTCGTGCACGGCGCCGTGATCGGCGAGCTGTGCCGGCAGGCCACCGACAGCCGCGCGTTCGCCTTCGTGCACTCCGACAACGGCTCGATCTCGCGCCTCGTGGTCCTGGCCGACGGCCGCTGGCAGCTCCGCTCGTTCAACGACATCTCGCACCTCGCGGTGCGTACCGCCCCGATCCTCTAGGAGACCCGATGCCTGCACTGCTCGTCCACGGCAACCCCGACACGTCGCGCCTCTGGGAGGACGTGCTTCCGCACCTGGGCGACTACGGCGAGGAGATCGTCGCCGTGGACCTGCCCGGGTTCGCGGCGCCCACGGCCAACGGCTTCGACGCGACCAAGGAGGCCTACGTCGACTGGGTCATCGCGCAGTTGGAGGACTTGGCTGCGGCCGGGCCCGTCGACCTCGTCGGGCACGACTGGGGCTCGCTGCTGGTGCAGCGCATCGCGTCACTGCGGCCCGATCTCCTGAGCTCGGTGACCGCCGGCGGTGCCGCCGTCGACAAGGAGTACCCGTGGCACGACATCGCCCAGATCTGGCAGACGCCAGGGGAGGGCGAGCGCTACATGGCGGAGGAGCTCACCGAGGAGGTCAGCGTGCCGTACCTCGTGGAGAACGGGGTGCCGCAGCGGTTCGCGCAGGACAACGCGTGGCTGACGCCGGGCAACAAGGACTGCATCCTCGCGCTGTACCGGTCGGCGGTCCACGTCGGCGACGAGTGGCAGCCCGATCTCGAGCGCGTCGCCGTCCCGGCCATGGTCATCTGGGGCCGTGAGGATCCCTACGTCCCGCTGAGCTGGGGCGAGCGGCTCGCCACCCGGATGAAGGCGGAGCTCGTCGTCCTGGAGTGCGGGCATTGGTGGCCGTACGAACGCCCGCAGGAGACCGCCGCGGCGCTGCTGTCGCGCTGGAGCAGCGCCCGCGCCTGAGGCGCGGGTTTGTGGGAACGCCAAATCGCCCGGTTGCGGAGGACCCCTGCGCACCTCGCCGGGATCTAGCGTGGCGATCGTCACATGGCCGCCGCCGCGCTCAACGAGATGATCCTCGCCGCCGTCTGCCACCCCGATCCCCGGAAGGTCACCGCACCGTGAGCGATCTGGAGCTCCTCGCCCTGCATGGCCTCGCCGTCAAGAAGGCCGGCGGCGCGCCGGCCGTCGCCGCCGTCCTGGGCGCGCAGGAGGACGACGTGGCCGCCGGGCTCGACGCTGCCGTGGCCGCCGGCCACGCCATCGGCGCCAAGGGGACGTTCATGGTCACGCCCGCCGGGCGGGCCTGGCTGGACGAGCGCTACCCGCAGGCGTTCGCGGAGTTCCGCGACGACCCGGCGGCGACCGCGGCCTACGAGCGCTTCGAGCGGATCAACCGGGAGCTGCTGACGCTCTTCACCGACTGGCAGATGGTCCCGGCGGCCGGCGGCCGCGTCGCCAACGACCACGCCGACGCCGACTACGACCGCGGGATCGTCGACCGGCTGGGCGACCTGCACGAGCGCGCCGAGAAGAACCTCGGGCGCTTCTCGGCGCTCGACCCGCGGCTGGACGTCTATCGCCGCCGGCTCGACGAGGCCTACGACCAGGTGCTCGCCGGCGAGCACGAGTACGTCAGCGGCGCGCGCGTCGACAGCTACCACACCGTCTGGTTCGAGCTGCACGAGGACCTGTTGCGGATGCTCGGCCGCGAGCGCGAGGAGGCGCCGTGAACCGGGTCGCCCAGCACGTCGTCCTCCTCGACGCCGGCACCACGCACGATCGCGAGACGATCGGCAACAAGGGCGCGAGCGTCGCGCGGATGCTCGGCCTCGGCCTGCCCGTCCCGCCGGCGTTCGCGCTGCCGATCGACGAGTGCCGCCGCTACCACGCCAACGGCGGCCGGCTGGACGACGACGTCTGGCAGGACGTGCTCGCCGGGCTGGCCGACCTCGAGCAGCGCACTGGCCGCCGGCTCGGCGATCCCGGCGCGCCGCTGCTGGTCTCCGTCCGCTCGGGCGCCGCCGTGAGCATGCCGGGGATGATGGACACCATCTTGAACCTCGGGATGACCGAGGCAGTCGAGGCCGGGCTGGCGCGCCTGGCCGGCGACGCCGACTTCGCGCGCCGCACCCATGTCCGGTTCTGCCATGAGTTCGGCCACACGGTGCACGGCGCCGACCTCGACCCGCCGGCCGGCGACGCCGTGGCGAGCGACGTCTGCGCCGCCGTCCTCGAGGACACCGGCGCCACCGTGCCCGCCGAGCCGCTCGAGCAGCTGCGCGCGGCGATCCACGCCGTCTTCGAGTCGTGGTCCTCGCGCCGCGCGGTCGCCTACCGGCGCCACTGGGGCATCCCGGAGGACGGCGGGACTGCGGTGATCGTCCAGGCCATGGTCTTCGGGAACCTCGGCGCGGGCTCGGGCACCGGCGTGCTCTTCACGCGCGACCCGCTCAGCGGCGAGCCCGAGCCCTACGGGGAGTGGCTGCCCGGCGGACAGGGGGAGGACGTCGTCAGCGGCACCCACGACTGCCTGCCGCTCTCGGCGCTGCGCGACGAGCTGGGCGACGTGCACGGCCGACTGCTCGCCGCGGGCGCGCTGCTGGAGCGCGAGAACGGCGACGTCCAGGACATCGAGTTCACCGTCGAGGCCGGCCGGCTCTTCCTGCTGCAGACGCGCGCGGCCAAGCGCTCGCCGGCGGCGGCGCTGCGGACGGCCGTCGACCTCGCGCGCGAGGGCGCGATCGACGAGGCCACCGCGCTGGCCCGCGTGACGCCCGAGCAGCTCGCATCGGTGCTGGCGCCGCGCCTGTCGGACGCGACCGTCGCAGGCGCGGAGGTGCTGGCGCGCGGCACCCCGGCCTGCCCGGGCGTGGCGGGCGGCGTCGTCGTGCCCGACGCGGACGCGGCCGAAGCAGCCGCGGGCGAGACCGTGCTGGTGCGCCCGACGACCAGCCCGGAGGACGTCGCCGGCATGATCGCGGCACGCGCCGTGGTGACCGAGCGCGGCGGGTCGACGTCGCACGCCGCGGTCGTCTCGCGCGCGCTGGGCCGGCCG
>JAWVGD010000050.1:0-5221 GCA_033855515.1 Baekduia sp. | reverse complement strand
CCGTGCAGCGGTGGGCAACTGTGGCGCCGCTCTCGTAGTTCCACGTCTTTCCCAGGAGGTCCAACCTTGCGGATCCGACCGATCCTCTGCGCGCTCGGCGCCGTCGGCGCTGCCAGCGCCGTTGGCGGCGTCGTGGCCACCGGCTCGCCGGCCCAGAGCGGGGACGCGCGCACCTTCGTCGTCCTGCTCGACCCGGCGGCCTCGACCGCCCAGGCCACGCAGTCCATCCAGGCCGCGGGGGGAACGGTGGAGCAGATCAACACCGCCGTCGGCGTCGCCACCGTGCGGTCGACCAACGGGCAGTTCATCGACGACGCGCTCGCCAAGCCGGGCGTCGATGGGGCGGCCACGGACCGGTCGATCGGCTCGGTCCCCGACGCGCTGCAGCGCCACCGCGACAACGTCGAGGTCGAGCACGGCCCCGTCGCCCCGAGCGCCGCGAGCCCCCCGGTGGCCGGCCCCGGCGAGCCGCTGGCCGCCAAGCAGTGGGACATGCAGGCGATCCACGCGACCGTCGACGGCTCCTACCGCGAGCAGCAGGGCAGCCACGACGTGCGCGTCGGGATCATCGACACGGGCATCGACGCGTCGCACCCCGACATCGCGCCGAACTTCGACAACGAGCTCAGCCGCAACTTCACCGTCGACGACCCCGCCATCGACGGCTCGTGCGCGTCGGACCCCGACGGATCGTGCAATGACCCCGCCAACGTCGACGAGAACGAGCACGGCACGCACGTCGCGGGCACGATCGGGGCGCCGATCAACGGGATCGGGATCGCCGGCGTCGCGCCGCGCGTCGACCTCGTCAACCTGCGCGCCGGGCAGGACTCCGGCTACTTCTTCCTGCAGCCGGTGGTCAACGCGCTCACCTACGCCGGTGACCACGGCATCGACGTGGTGAACATGTCGTTCTACATCGACCCCTGGCTCTACAACTGCGCCGCCAACCCGGCCGACACGCCGCAGCAGCAGCAGGAGCAGCGGACGATCATCACGGCGACCCAGCGGGCGCTGGACTACGCCCGCGGGCACGGCGTGTCGCTCGTCGCCGCCGCCGGCAACGAGAACACGGACCTCGGGCGTCCCCAGACCGACGACACCAGCCCCGACTACCCGTCGCCCGCCGCGGCGCACCATCGCAACGTCGACAACACGTGCCTGAGCATGCCGACCGAGGCCAGCGGCGTGATCGGCGTCACGTCGATCGGCCCGAGCGGACGCAAGGCCTACTACTCCAACTACGGGATCGAGCAGGCCGACGTCGCCGCCCCCGGCGGGGACCGCCGCGACTTCTACGGCACCGACCGCTACAACACGCCGGAGAACCGCATCCTGGCGCCCTACCCCGAGTCGGTCGGCCGGGCCGCCGGCACGATCGCCGCGGACGGGACGCCGACGACGCCGCTGGTCGTCAAGGACACCGAGAACGGCCGCACGGGCTACTACACCTACCTCCAGGGCACGTCGATGGCCTCGCCGCACGCGGTGGGCGTCGTCGCGCTGATCGTCGCGCAGTACGGCAAGGCCGACCGCTCCCAGGGCGGGCTGACGCTCGCGCCCGCCGCGGTGGAGAACATCCTCCAGCGCAGCGCCACCGACACGCCGTGCCCGACGCCGCGGCAGTTGCACTACCCCGACCCCGACCTGGGACCGGAGTACGACGCCTACTGCGCGGGCAGCCCCAGGCGCAACGGGTTCTACGGCGACGGCGTGGTCGACGCGCTCTCCGCCATCCACGCCGGGGGTCGTCGGCCCGGGACGTAGGGAGGCCGGGACCGGGCGGGCGCCAGGAACCGTCGCCTGCCCGGCCGCCCCGGCCCGGCACCCGCCCCGCGCGCCGCCGCGGTGCCTATGCTCGCGGCCGATGCCCGAGCCGATCGTCCCCGATCATCAGCGCCTGGCGGCGATGCGTCGCAGCTACGAGCGCGGCGGCCTCGAGGAGGCCGACCTCGCTCCGACGTGGCACGCGATGCTGCAGCGCTGGCTCGAGGACGCCGAGGCGGGCGGCGTGCGCGAGCCCAACGCCATGGTGCTGGCCACCGCGTCGCGTGACGGGCGCCCGGGTGTCCGCACCGTCCTGCTCAAGGGCCTGGACGACACCGGCCTGACCTTCTTCACCAACTACGAGTCGGCCAAGGGCCGCGAGCTCGAGGCCAACCCCATGGGGTCGATCCTGTTCCCGTGGGTCGACCTGCAGCGCCAGGTGCGTGCGACCGGGCCGGTGCGCCGCCTGGACGCCGAGGCGTCCGACGCCTACTTCGCGTCGCGCCCGTACGGCTCGCGGATCGGCGCGCTGGCCAGCCCGCAGTCGCGGGTCGTGCCCTCGCGCGCCGCGCTGGAGGAGGCCCGTGACGCGCTGATCGAGCGCTACCCCGAGCCCGGCGGCGTGCCGCGCCCCGACCACTGGGGCGGCTACGTGCTCGAGCCCGACGAGGTCGAGTTCTGGCAGGGGCGCCCGGACCGGTTGCACGACCGCCTGGTGTATCGGCGCACGCGCGACGGCGCGTGGGCCTCCGCGCGCCTGGCGCCCTAGTCGCCGGGCGTAGACTCGGTCGTGCTCGGAGCTTCACGTGCGCCATTCCTTGACCGATCTGGCCGGACTGAAGATCAGTGCCGAGGACTTCCTCGCCGCGGTGCTGGAGGCGGCCGAGCAGCCGATCTGGGTCGTGGATCGCGAGGACCTGATCCGCTTCGCCAACCCCGCCGCGCTCACGGCGCTGGGCTACAGCGCCGACGAGCTCTTCGGGCGCCACAGCGCGGAGACGATCCACCGTTCAGCGGACGGCACCCCGCCGCCCGCCGCGGACCTGCTGGCGCCCCGGGACACCGGCGAGCCGGTTGCGAGCAACATGGACTGGTTCGTGCGGCGCGACGGGTCGATGTTCCCCGTCTCGTACGTGTCGTCGCCGATCGAGATGCCGGAGGGCCGCGGTGCCGTGGTGGCCTTCACCGACGCCGAGGATCGCGTCCGCGGAGAGCAGGTGCGCCACGAGCACGAGTCGATCCTCGCCGCACAACGGCGGGTCGCGGCGCTCGTGTCCGGTGGGGCGGCGTCTGCTGAGGTGTTCGCGGCCATCGCCAGGGAGGTGGGTCACGTCGTCGACCTGCCGCTGATCGCGGTGTGGCGCTATGAGTCCGACGCGACGGCGACCGTCATCGGTGCCTGGAGCGAGCAGCCGCATCCGTTCCAGCCCGGGACCCGCTGGCCGCTCGACGGCCCGACGATCTGCACGAGGGTGCTGGAGACCGGCGGCCCCGCGCGGATCGAGGACTTCTCGAAGCTCCCCGGAACGATCGCCGGCGCCGCCCGTGAGGCCGGGGTCCGCGCGTGCGCCGGTGCGCCGATCATCGTCGACGGCGGCGTCTGGGGCGCGATGTCGGCCGACTCGACCGTTAGGGCGCCGCTGCCCGAGCGCATCGAGGATCGGCTCGGCGAGTTCACGGCGCTGGTCGCCACGGCCATCTCGAACACCACGGGCCAGGAGGAGATCGCCCGGCTGGCGGACGAGCAAGCCGCGCTGCGGCGGGTGGCGACACTGGTGGCCCGCGGCGTTCCGCCACCCGAGGTGTTCGCGGCAGTCGCGCGGGAGGTCGGCCTGCTGCTTGCGGTCGACGCGACGCACATGGCCCGCTACGAGCTCGACGGGACGGCGACGGGGGTCGCCGCGTGGAGTCCCACCGGAGGCCAGATCCCCGTCGGCACACGGGTCCCCATGGACGGCGAGAGCGTCGCAGGGCTCGTGCTGCGGACCGGCCGCCCTGCACGGCTCCACGGCTACGAACACGCGTCGGGGGCCGGGGCCGCGCTGGGCCGGCAGCTGGACCTCACCGCGTCCGTGGGCGCCCCGATCGTCGTCGACCAGCGTCTCTGGGGGGTGATGATCGCCTCCTCGAAGGGGGACCGGCTGCTGCCGGCCGACGCCGAGTCGAGGATCACCGCGTTCACCGAGCTCGTCGCCACGGCGATCTCGAACACCGAGGCGCGCACGCAGGTGGCGCAGCTCGCCAATGAGCAGACCGCGTTGCGGCGTGTGGCCACGCTGGTCGCCAGAGGCGTGGCTTCGGCCGAGCTCTTCGATGCCGTCACCGCGGAGGTCGGCAGGCTGATGGGCGCCGACCTCGCCGGGATGATCCGCTACGAGACCGACGACACGGTGAGTCCCGTGGCGACGTGGGCCGCCGCGGGCGAGCACCCGGAGGTCCCGGAGCACTGGCCGACCGAGGAAGGCGATCCGGCGACGATGATCGCCAACACCCGCGGCGCGGTCCGGGTCGACGATTGGCACGACGTTCCGGGGCCGATCGCCGGCTTCATCCGCGAGCTCGGGATCACCGCCTCGGTCGGCAGCCCGATCGTCGTCGAAGGGCGCCTCTGGGGCGCCCTGGCGGTCCACGTCCAACATGGCGACCCACTCCCGGCAGATGCCGAGTCGCGGCTCAGGAACTTCACCGAGCTCGTCGCCACGGCCATGGCGAACGGCCGGGCACGAGCCGAGATCGAACGGCTCGCGGAGGAGCAGGCAGCCTTACGGCGCGTGGCCACGCTGGTTGCGCGGGAGTCGTCAGCGGCGGAGATCTTCGGGGCGGTCACCGAAGAGCTGGGACGCGTGCTGCACGTCGATGACACCAAGATGGTCCGCTACGAGCCCGACGCGACCGCGACGGTCGTGGCGAGCTGGGGCCGGCTCGACACCACCATCGCAGTCGGCACGAACTGGAGCCTGGAAGGGGACAGCACCTCTGCGACCGTGCACCGGACAGGCCGGCCCGCGCGGATGGACGACTACGGGGATGCCACGGGGCCGCTCGCGGCGTTCCTGCGCGGCATCGGCATCCGCTCGTCGGTCGCGACCCCGATCGTCGTCGGGCGACGGCTCTGGGGTGCCATGATCGCCGCCTCGCGCCGGCCCGAGCCGCTGCCGGAGACCACCGAGTCGCGCATCGCGGAGTTCACCGCGCTGGCCGCTACGGCGATCGCGAACATCGAGGCGCGGTCGGACCTCGCCGCCTCGCGGGCCCGGATCGTCGCGGCGACCGACGAGGAGCGCCGCCGGGTCGTTCGCGACCTGCACGACGGCGCCCAGCAGCGCCTGGTCCACACGATTCTCACGCTCGAGCGGGCGCACCGGGCGCTCGAGAACGACGCACCGGGCGCCTGGGCGCTCGTGACCGACGCGCTCGGCCACGCAAAGGGTGCAAACGACGAGCTGCGCGAGCT